>JALTHG010000043.1 GCA_027004715.1 Deltaproteobacteria bacterium | reverse complement strand
GAAGAGAGCATTCCCCACGCAGCACAGGCATTGCGTCCCTCATCTGGGCTGGTGAGCGGGAGGATAGAGAGCCCTACTCCAAGAAAGATCACAGCAATAACAAAGATGGGAACAAATCCTGCAGGTTTTCTTGAATCAGACAATATTTTGTCTCCTGGTGCCATGAGTGGTATAAGTGAGCATGCTACACGACGCCTTTACAGGGAGCAAGTTTATTGGTGCACAATTTCCCCAGAGTGTCTAGTCTTTTGTCCCGGATGCATTTCCAAGAGTGGTCATTTTTAGGGGTGTGGTTGACTGATGCCATTTGAGGGGCCTGGGATTTGATATAGAGCTACAGAAAAGGTCCAGGACCTTACATAATTTCCTTGCAATATAGCCAAATATCTTTATTTTAAAGGCCATGAAGATATTGATCTATCCAGATGAAATCTTAAGGGGTGAGGCCCAGGCGGTCAGAAATATAGACGGTAAATTTCAGCGTCTGATCGATGATATGATAGAGACTATGTATAGCTCACGAGGGATAGGGCTAGCTGCAAATCAGATAGGAGAGCTCAAGCAATTAGCCGTAATAGACGTGAGTCCTCCTGAAGATGGCCCGCATCCCATTGTACTCATAAACCCATATATTACAGAGTTTGAGGGAGAAGAGGTAGAGCAAGAAGGCTGTCTGAGTATCCCCAACTATTTTGCTCCAGTAAGGCGAGCTGCCAGGTTAGAGGTAGTAGGATACGACCGTAATGGAAAAGAGATCAGGCTAGAGGCCGAAGGACTCCTTGCTCGATGTATTCAACACGAGTTAGACCATCTGCGGGGTATATGCTTTGTAGATCGCCTTAATCCAGTAAGAAGGGCCCTGTTCAGAAAAAAATGGGCAAAGATCCGTCCCAAAAAAGGTAAAAGACCATCTGGCACAGATTAGTATTGTATCTGCCAGATTGTAACTGTTCACACCCTGGCCAGTGCTGGCATCTTGAAGGGTTTCAGTGCGGATTAATGGGTAAAGTGCCCTGGTCTTGTGCATCAGGCTGTTCCTGGGACCCTGAAAGAGTTATGTTGGCCAGAGAGATAGGGGTTGGTATGGACAGTTACGCCAGATTCAAAGATATGAATTCATATAAGATCGTATTTATGGGGACCCCTGAATTTGCAGTCCCAAGTCTAAAGGCCCTTATAGAATCCCCGGACCAGGTGGTGGCAGTAGTTACCCAGCCTGATAGGCCCAGAGGTCGTGGCAGGAAATTGACTCCCTCTCCAATAAAGGTCCTGGCTAAAGAGGCAGGCATTGCCCTATTCCAGCCCGAAAGGGTCAACTCTCTGGAATTTATTGATATAGTGAGGGACCTTGCTCCAGACCTCCTGGTTGTAGTCGCATATGGTCAGATCCTTTCTCAAGATCTCCTGGATATCCCTGGGATAATGCCTATCAATGTGCATGGCTCTCTGCTCCCAAAATATCGGGGGGCAGCACCGATACAGTGGGCCATAATAAAGGGGGAGAGCAATACTGGTATAACTATCATAAAGATGAATGCAGGCATGGACACAGGCCCTATCCTTCTCCAGGAGGGCCTGACTATAGGTCCAGAGGAGACCTTTGGAGAACTCTACCAGCGCATGGCAGATCTGGGGAGCAGGGTCCTTTTGAGAGGCTTAAGGTGGCTACACCACGGCAAACTGAGGCCAAGTCCACAGCCAGAGAAAGGCATAAGCTATGCCCCTCCAATCAGCCCTGATATGGCAAGAATCGACTGGTCTGGTTCTGCAACCTATATCTCCTGCCTGATACGGGCCCTTGATCCGAGACCAGGGGCCTATACCCTCTGGAAAGGTCAACGCCTGAGGGTCTACAGTCCCTTTGTTGTAGATATGCATATCCGGGATAGAAGACCAGGTACGGTCTGTCAGGTAGGAAATGATGGGATAGTAATCGTCACAGGAGATGCCTGCCTTGGGATCAGGGAGCTCCAGTGGCCAGGGAAGAGACGCATCTCCTGTGCAGAGTCCTTGAGAGGCAGGCCGATCCCTATTGGTACAAAATTTGATTAAGGGGATAATATGGGGGAAAGAGCGCCACACACTGTACCAAAATACGTCATAAATCTGTTCTTTGTGATAGGTCTCTTGTCCGCCATAGCCTTCAGGGCGCTCATTATCTTTAAATACACAAGGCCAGAATTTTTAAGACCTACATGGTACTGTGGAGTAATTGGCTATACCTTTTTTTTCTTATACAGGTACTATATAGCCATAAAGAGGAAGAAAGCCATTGATAAATATGGCCTCATTCCCAAGCTCAAGGGGAATCAACGACTGTCTGATAGAGACAGAGAGATCACCATATATCTGCTCTATTCTATAAAAAAGTCACGCGAGAACATCAATTATCTATTTATATTTGTACTCTCTATCATAGCAATCCTGCTGGACATCTTTCTTAGCATACATGCCAGTCAATGAGATTGCATGGACCTGATTGTCCACATCCCGTTACAGATGGAGACAGGAGCCCCTATGCGGCCAGCCCCTTGGGCAGTCTGAGGCACTGGCTGAACGATGAAGATAATTTTTTGCCTGAATTAATAGCCAAATATATTATAGACTTTATAGTCGTAATTGTTCACATCTCTGGCAGCAGTAGCCCTTCAAAAGGCCACTGCTGGCTGGAAGGGATGTGAAGGCTTACCAATTTAACCTTGCAGGAGGAAGTAGGTGTCAAGAATTGTGGGTGCAATCTTGATTTTTTTCGCTGTTTTTGGTCTTTGTCCTTGCTTTGCCGGGAATTCCTTTACTCTAAAGCAGGCAATCAAGATCGCCCTCCACAGAAATCCAGTCATTTTAGAGAGCCATAAGGAATTGCTTGCCTCAGAAGAGGCCCGGAAGGGGGCCATAGGGAGGCTCCTGCCGCAGATAAACGGGTATGCAGGTTATACAAGGCTGAGCGACCCTGCTGCAGTAGTCCCTATCAAGGGCTTTGGGAAAGCGCCTCCTACCTTCAGCAGGGACCAGTACAAGGTGGGGATCACCGTCAAGATACCTATATATGAAGGGGGACGTCTCTGGACCCAGGTCTCCATGGCAAGGTTTTCAAGGGCGATATCAGAGGCGAATCTGAGGTTCACCAAACAGGACGTGATCGCCAATGTGACCAACGTATTTAACCGCATCCTTTACATTAAATCCCTGATAAAGGCCCAGGAAGATACCCTCTCTGCACTCGAAAAGGCAGAAAGAGATGCAGAGGTAAGGCTCAAGGTGGGAAGGATCGCCCCTGTTGACCTCATGCGGATCGAGACCCAGGTGGCCCAGCAGAGACAGTCCCTTATAGAGAGCCGGGAAGAGGAGAGACGTTCCAGGCAGACCCTGGCACTCCTCCTTGGGATGGACCCCCTTTCAGAACCGGATACAATAGGCACACTCTCACCACCTGACACAGTGGCAGTCCTGGCCACAAGGTCCAGACTCGAAGAGGCCATAAAAAATCGTCCAGATGTCCAGAGGGCCTTGAGTGAAGTCAGACGTGCCGAGGCCAATGTGAGGTTTGTAAAGGGACTCCATCTCCCTTCTTTAGACCTCGTTGGTGACTATGGAAGGCGGGCGGGAAGCGGCTTTGCAGGAGACGAAGAGGTCTGGTCGGGCGGTATTGCTGTGAATCTCAACATCTTCAGTGGAGGCGTCATATCTGCCCAGGTAAGGGAGGCAGAGGCAAGGCTCCTTGCCGCAAGGGAGGACCTCCGTGAGGCCAGGCTGAATGGACGCACTGAGGTCCTGCACGCCGTTTCACTGCTACGGGAGGCAAGACACCGTTTTCAGGTGGCCAGGTCCATAACATCCACGGCCAGGGAGACCTTTCGCATAGAGGATCTGAAATACCGGACTGGAGCAGGGACCATCACAGACAGCCTGCTCGCCCAGTCTGCATGGCTTACTGCCAGGGCCAG
>JALTHG010000042.1 GCA_027004715.1 Deltaproteobacteria bacterium | reverse complement strand
AAGGTATCGACCAATGTCATCTTCTATCTGGATTTCCCTAGGCCAGTCAGGCTCCTTCCAGATAAGGATGCAGTCAGGCGATTTATAGAAGACAGATCAGTAACCAGGGTCTTGATCTCACGTAGAAAATATCTACCAAAACTGGCCTCTGTCCTGCCGGCCAGTATGCTAGAGAGACCTGACCTCACTGAAGATATCTATCCCTGGGAGAAGACCTCAAAAAAGCTGGTCGCCTGGGACCTGAAAAAGACTATCAGTGGCCGATGACGTAAAGGACTCAACAGACCGGAATGTGAACAGTTATGGCTAGATCTCACCTGAGCTCACCATATCACATAGAAGGGCCTTATAGTCTATACCGGCCTCCTCAAATCCATGCATGCCAAAGTTCATATTTGCCTCAAGTATAAGAAATCTGTCGTGGTCCTGACATATATCTAGCCCTACATGATCAAACCTGCAACGGATAGCCACGTTCAGGGCAAGGGCCAGGGCCTCCCTTGGGACAGGATCCAACAGGACCTTTCCCCCTCTGGCCACGTTGGTACGAAATTCTCCTGAGATGGACTTCTTCCAATAGGCATGGATAATACGTCTACCCACGATTACTACCCTGATATCCCTCTCTATAGGGATATATTGCTGGATATAGGCTATCCTTACCCTGCTGAGATAGAGGTCCAATTCATTCTGGTCTCTGATCAGATAGACCCCTTCTCCCCTTGAAGAACCCACAGGGACCTTACCTATACATGGGAATCCAAAGTAGTCTTTGATGGTATCTCTCTGCCTATTGCCATAAAATATGCGGGTCTCAGGCATAGGGATGTCCAAGAGATTAAAGAGGAGCATCTGTCTAATTTTATTCCCTAGATACCGATAGCACTGTACACTGGGAAAGATCTCCTTTCCCATGGCATCCAGGGCATCTGCATAGAATACTGTAGGGAAATAGACCTTGGTGGCATTTTGGATCAGGGACCTATCTCTCAGTGAATAATCTGCCAGGTTGGTCTTTACTCCAAGGGTGAGCACTGCCGGACAGTGGCTTAGATGGTAGGCCAGGGCAATCCGTTGACTCGAATGGGCTCCTTCTGACATAGCATAACCGTCTATACCCACTCTAAAGCAAAAACATGGCCTATTGTCAAGACCAGGATGTGAACAGTTATAAAAGTCTCTTGCCCTTACAAAGGAGCGAGGGTATTTTAAAAGACTAGGTCGGTAACTGTTCACTTTGCCTGTTAATCCTCTAGAATGAATGGTATATTTTTATGATAAAATCAATAAATAAAACAGATGTAGAGAGATCTAAAGCCTGGTTTGATAGCTATGTACAGCAATTTAAGTCAGGGGATCCTACATGGCTGCCAAATATAATACTCAAAGAAGAACATAGTAGACGTGTATGTAAAGAGATTTTGTCCATTGCAAGAGAGATAGGATTAAATAGAGAAGAACTATATCTTGCAGAAATTATTGCTCTCTTTCACGATATTGGGCGATTTGAACAGTTTGCCCGTTATCATACCTTTGTGGACCGTGACTCTGTAAATCATGCTGTACTTGGTGTAGAGATATTAAAAGACAATAAGGTGCTGGATGGTCTTGATAAACCAATAAGGGACCTGATTCTACGGGCAATACTATATCATAACTGTTTTACCTTACCTGAAGACGAGACAGAGACCTGTCTATTTTTTGCAAAATTACTGCGAGATGCAGATAAACTGGATATATGGCGTGTAGTTACTGATTACTATAATAAAAAAGATAAAAAACGAAACATCACTATTGAACTCGGTCTTCCAGATACCCCAGATATATCAGATGAGGTCTTTAGAGATCTAATAAATGAAAAGATAGTATATGTTCTTCATCTCAAAAATCTAAATGATTTTAAGTTACTTCAGTGTAGCTGGGTCTATGATATCAATTTTGTGCAGACCTTGAGGCGTGTCCAGGAAAGGGGCTATCTAGAGATGATCCGTGATGTATTACCCAAGACAAAAAAGATTGCCCAGATATTCTCTGTACTCCATAGTTATATAGACAGGCAGATATGTAACCCAAAGACCATTCACATTCCTCTCCCTGCCAGCAGTGGCCTTTTAAGGGATTTCAGTGCAGATTAATGGGCAGAGTGCCTGATTTTGTGCATTAAGCTGTCCTTGAAACCCCTCCTGCCTCTAGCTATATATCCAATTCCTGGACCTCTAAGGCATGGGCCTGAATAAACTCTCTACGAGGTCCAATCTTTTCTCCCATAAGAGTAGTAAAAAGGCTCTCTGCTTCATCAATATCTCTAATGGTTACCTGAAGTAGTGTCCTTGTCTCTGGATTCATGGTCGTATCCCATAACTGAATGGGATTCATCTCTCCTAATCCTTTATATCTCTGTATATTAATCCCTTTTCTTCCCTCATCCCTAAAAAAATCAAGGAGTTCATGGACATCACTTACCTCTTTAACTACTACATTATTTAATGATACCTCAATAGATTTATCTATCAATGACTTTACTCTATCATACATCTTTATTAGATATCGATATTCCGGCAATTGGACTAATTCAGGTCCTATTTTATTAGTCAAATATGCAAGATCTCTTTTAGCTATATCAAACTCATAACCTGGAAAATTAGAGGCAGAAGACTTTATTATCCCTGTCTTATAGCCCTTTTCTCTAAGCCTCCTGGCCAATCCCTTCATAAAGGCCAGATCATTAATTTGACTCAGGTCTCTAACTCCAAAAATCAACAGGTCATGGCAGAGCTCCTTCCATAATCCCTTTTTAGCTATTGCATCTATGGCCTTTTCATAAGAAAGTAAATCTTTAAATAATACCTTGAGTTTATCTCCCTTAAGGAAATAGTCCCAATTCTTGGGCCTTATAGCTATATTTTTTGCCGCTCTATCAAAGAGATATTGATCCATCTCTATATCATTTTTGAAATATAGCTCTTTTTTCTTACCTGAGGCCACCCTATATAGAGGAGGCTGAGCTATATATACTATCCCTCTCTCTACTAAGGCCGTCATTTGGCGATAAAAAAAGGTCAGTAAAAGTGTCCTTATATGTGCACCATCTACATCGGCATCAGTCATGATAATGATCTTGTGATATCTAAGCTTTGATGGGTCAAACTCGTCAGCTCCTACACCAGTACCAACTGAGGCAACGAGATTACGTATCTCTTCACTTGCAAGCATCTTATCAAGTCTTGCCTTCTCTACATTCATAATCTTACCTCGTAGGGGCAGTATTGCCTGAAACAACCTATCTCTTCCCTGTTTTGCACTTCCTCCTGCAGAATCACCCTCTACAAGAAAGATTTCCCTTTTTTTAGGATCCTTTTCCTGACACTCAGCCAATTTTCCAGCCATAAGTATATCTTGGCCACCCTTACGTCTGGTGAGTTCTTTGGCCTTTTTTGCTGCCTCTCTGGCCCTTGCTGCATCTACGGCCTTAGCAAGGATCTTTTTTGCCGTAGAAGGATTTTCTTCCAGATATGTAGAAAGGCCCTCATGTACAATAGACAAGACAATTGAACGTACCTCACTATTTCCCAATTTTGTCTTGGTCTGACCTTCAAACTGAGGATTAGGCACCTTTACAGACAAGACACAGGTAAGACCTTCTCTTACATCATCACCTTCTAATTTCTCTCTTAATTTTTTGGGCACAATATCATCATTGGCATATTTATTAATACATTTTGTTAATGCCTCTCTCAGTCCTGCTACATGAGTACCACCTTCCTTAGTACGTATATTATTAACATAACTGAGAATCTTCTCAGAATAACCCATATTATATTGAATAGCCAGCTCTAACTGTATCTGATTACGCTCAGCAGATATATATATAGGATGTCTATTGATACATTCTTTATTTTTATTTAAATACTCTACAAATGAAGAAACTCCACCTTTAAAATGATATTGTGTACTCTTTCCAGTCCTCTCATCCTGTAAAGATATCTTTACTGATGGATTAAGGAATGCTAATTCTTTCATTCTTGTCTGAAGTATTTCATACTGATATTCTGTTGATTCTTTAAAAATTTGAGGATCTGGTTTAAATGTGATTTTAGTACCTCTTTTTTTTGTATATCCTAGTGATTCTATATCACTAATAGGTTTACCTCTAGAATAAGTCTGTCTATAAATTCTATTATTTCTATACACTTCTGCCTCTAAATATTCAGATAGAGCATTTACTACTGATACACCTACTCCATGTAAACCTCCAGAAACTTTATAGATTTGGTGATCAAATTTTCCACCGGCATGTAAACGAGTCATAACAAGTTCTAAGCCAGGTACATGTTCTGTAGGGTGTATATCTACAGGTATACCACGGCCATTATCTTCTACTACAATACTTCCATCATCTTTAATTGTAACATCAATATTTGTACAGAAGCCAGCCATGGCTTCATCAATACTATTATCTACAACCTCATAGACTAAATGGTGAAGACCTTCTGTAGAAGTATTACCTATATACATAGCAGGTCTCTTACGGACTGCTGATAATCCAGAAAGAACTTTTATTTCTTTAGCATCATATTCAATATTATTAGAAGTCATATGTAAATTATTCCTCATAATCTTCTTCTTTTATAAAATTCATAGGCATTATTGCTGCTAAAAATCCTATATCTTTTTTACCTGTAAGTATACATGGAGAATTTACACTATTTACAATAAATTCTACTTTATCAGATTCCATTACAGATAAAGCATCCATTAAGTATTTTCCATTAATAGCAATCTTAAAAGGCTCCCCAGAATAATCTATATTAATAATCTCCATAGCTTCCCCTATTTCTTTATATAGCGATTCTATTTTCATTAAATTTTTCTTAATAGTGAGTTTTACTCCCCTAAAAGTAGTATCTGAAGAAAATATAGATATACGCTTTAGACTACTGAAGACTTCTAACCTATCAAAATTAAACCAACGTTTCTTTTCTTTTGGTATTATACTGTGATAGTCTGGAAACTTACCATCTACTAGCCTTATTACTAAATTGTCATCTCCACATATAACAAAACAAAACTTACCATCTACTCCAAATATTAGTTTCTCATAGCCTTCAATAAGTTTTCTTATCTCTTGAGCTCCCTTTCTAGGAATAATAATTGGAGAGTCGAGTCTAAGTCCCTTTTCTGGTATAATTCTTTCTACAAGACTGAGTCTATGAGCATCTGAACTCACCATGCGTATCTGAGTCCCCTCTTCTTTTACCTCTTCCTCAAGGTATATGCTGGCCAGGCTATACTTGGTATTGTCAAAAGATGCAGAAATTATTGTTTTTTCAATCATTTTTTTGAAAATTGAGCTGTCTATAGTGATAAAATTTTGGCTGTCTATCTCTCTAAATTTTGGAAAATCGTCTGGAGCTAGTCCTCCTATCTTGTACTCAGCCTCTTTAGCTGATCTGATTATTAGTCGTATTTTTTGATCTTCTTCAAAATAAATATCTTCAAAAGGAGATTCTTTTACTATTTCATAGAGTTTTCGTGCATTAACACTTATGGAGCCTTTTTCTATTATTGAGCAAGGAATTTTATTCCTATAACTTACTTCTAAATCTGTAGCCTCTATAAATAAATAAGTTTCGTTACTGTAGATGAGTACATTGTTAGTAATAGCCATTGTACTTTTTTTATCTACAATACCCTGAATCTTAGCTAAAGGATTTAAAAAATCTGTCTTTTTAACTGAAAATTTTAACATATTCTACCTCTTACATAATACATTATATAGATATAGTAAAAATAATAATAAGTATTGTTAATTTTGTTAAAAAGATATAAAATATTAATTTTATTAAAAAAACATAGATTAATTTATGTTTTTAAATTGTTTCACTTTTTATATATAAAGAATGCGAAATAATTTTCAATAAAAAATAACGTAATTATTCACATCTGGCCAGTGGTGGCCCTTCCAGGGTTTCAGGAGCAGTTTGATGCACAAAATCAGGCACTTTGCCCATTAATTCCCACTGAGACCTTTAAAAGGGCACTGCATGGCGAGAGGGAATGTGAACATTCATATTACAACCAGTTTGCAAATCTGCCAAAAATATCTTAAATATAGGTCCCTTACTATGTAAGTCCACACTTCGTAACTGCTTACATCTTCCTGGCCGGCGACATGAGCGGTCAACGATTACTTCTCAAAGACGTATTGAGGTTACCATAAAATGAATCCTTTTTCCAATAAATTGCTTGAGATTCTATATGACAAAATAAGAGATAGTGGTCCAATAACATTTAAAGAATTTATGGAGATGGCCCTCTATCATGAAAGATATGGATACTATGCCAGGTCTATACCCTTAGGAAAGAGCGGAGATTTTGTTACAAGCCCACTTACCCATCCTGTATATGGGGCATTACACGCCAGACAGATAGAAGAGTTTTGGAATGTATTGGGGCAGGGACCCTTTACTATTATAGAGATGGGGGCTGGTGCCGGTTATCTTGCTAGTGATATCTTGAGCTATCTATCTAATAGAGCAATTTTTAAGTTAATAGACTATGTGCTGGTAGAACATATGCCTGTAGCAGCCTCTTTTCAGAAGGAACTACTGAGACCCTTTATTGATAAAATTAAGTGGGTGAATAGGCTCTCAGATCTTGGACCTGTGACAGGTTGTATTATTTCAAACGAGCTTTTGGATTCCTTTCCTGTGTATGTTATACAGAAACAGGGCTCAGAGTTTAAAGAGGTATATGTAGATTTTAGAGACAGGGGTCTTATAGAGGTCCTTGGACCATTGAGTAATACTGAATTAGAAAGCTATGTGCAAGAAATTCCTTCTGATCTTCCAGATGGTTATCGCACTGAGGTAAATCTTGGCATTAGGAGTTGGTTGAGAGGCCTGTCTGAGGTAATTTCTAAGGGATTTGTGACTACAGTAGATTATGGACATACATGGAAGGATTTTTTTCATCCAATGAGAAACAGGGGCACACTCCTGGCCTATAGAGATCAGGAGGTGACTGAGGATCTATATAGAGATCCTGGAAATCAAGACCTTACAGCCCATGTCAATTTTAGTGACTTACACAGATGGGGAGAAGACCTGGGCTTTCATACCCTTGGTTATACATATCAGTGGGCATTTTTAGGAGGGCTTGGTTTTGAAGAGACCTTTCTAGAGCTATCTGGTGGTAACTTTGATCCATTTTCTCCAAAACTGGCTGCCATAAAGATGCTTTTACTGCCACAGGGAATGGGAGAGACCCATAAGGTATTAGTACAGGGAAAAGGAGTTCCCTGTGATCTAGAACTGAATGGATTTAAGATTAAAAATATTATGAAGAGACTCGCAAGATGAGGCGTTTTGATCTGGCCATATTTGATTGTGATGGCGTAATTTTGGATTCTAGAGAGTCTAACAGGGCATACTATAATAGTATTCTGGAGAGATTTAGACATAGACCCATGATAGATGAGGAGCTCTCTTTTGTGCATATGCATACTACTGAGGAATCAGTGAGGTATCTGTTTAAGAAGGAGCCAGTCCTACAAAAAGAGGCCTTAGATTATGCCAGGTCCTTAGACTATTTACCATTTTTGGCTTATTTAGATATTGAGCCAGGGGTCAATGAGACCATGACATCTATCAGACCTCCACTTCTTACTGCCCTGTTTACAAACCGCAGCAATACTATGCCGAGGCTTATAGAGATCTTTGGACTAGATAAGTGGTTTGATGCGATAGTCTGTGCCTCAGATGTGTCTAATCCTAAGCCTGATCCAGAAGGGGTATTTAAGATATTATATAGACTACATATTTCCAGAGATAAGGCCATCTATATAGGAGATTCTGTAGTAGATGAGATAGTGGCATTTAGGGCTGGAATTCCTTTAATTGCCTATAAAAACAGTAATTTAAAGGCTATGTTTCACGTGGAACACTTTAGTCAGATAAAGTCTATCCTCTTAGATTGACGGTTCAACAGGATGGGTGTGAAGTTACGATGTGATTATCTCTATGCCACCCATATATCCTCTCAGGGATTCAGGGACGACAACACTCCCATCTCTTTGCTGGTAATTTTCCAATATAGCAGCGACAGTCCGCCCTATTGCCAGACCTGATCCATTTAGTGTATGTACCAGCCTGGTTTTTGTCTGTCCTTTGGGTCTATAGCGAATATTCATACGTCTTGCCTGAAACGACTCAAAATTGCTGCATGAAGAGATCTCACAAAATCGATTTTGTCCTGGTAACCATACCTCTATATCATATGTCTTTGAGGCAGAGAAACCTAGATCTCCTGTACACAATACAACAACCCTGTATGGGAGTTTGAGCCTCTGTAAGACCTCTTCTGCATCTAAAACTAGAGACTCAAGCTCATTATACGAATTATCTGGATGACAGAGCTTGACCAATTCCACTTTATTGAATTGGTGTTGCCGTATTATTCCTCTGGTATCTTTACCATATGAGCCCGCTTCTGATCTAAAGCAAGGGGTATAGGCCACATATTTAATAGGTAAGAGTTCTTCATTGAGGATCTCGTCCCGATGTAGATTGGTTACAGGTACCTCTGCAGTAGGTATGAGATAGTAGTTCCAGTTCTCTAACTTAAACAGATCTTCACTAAATTTAGGTAACTGTCCAGTGCCTATGAGAGACTGTGTGTTCACAATAAAGGGTGGAAGGACTTCTCTATATCCATGTTCATGGTGTAGATCTAACATAAAGTTAATGAGTGCCCTTTCTAGTCTTGCACCCAGTCCGTGATAGACTGTAAATCTTGCACCTGTGAGTTTTGCAGCCCTTTTAAAGTCAAGGATTCCCAGATTTTCTCCTATTTCCCAGTGAGGTAGATGTTTAAATGTGGATCTTGAGATATCTCCCCAAGTCTTTACAGGTCTATTATCTGTTTCATCTTTACCGATTGGCACAGATGGATGTGGTATATTGGGTATAGATAAGAGATATCTATTGAGCAGGCTTTTCTTGTCTGTGAGAATCTTATCTAATTTCTTGATTCTAGAATTGACCTCTTTCATCTGTTTTATAAGTTCAGAGGCATCCCTTTTTTCTTTTTTGTGTCTTCCTATATCTTCTGATACACGATTTCTAAGATTTCTAAGTTCTTCTACTTCTTGAATCAATCTTCTTCTTTGAGAGTCTATTTCAAGAATCGAATTGACTGAGACCTCATTACCTCTATCTTTAAGGGCCTTAATTACTAAATCTTTATTTTCTCTAATAAATTTTATTTCTAACATTATCTGTCTCTTATTTTTAGATATCGTCTTCCTATTGCTGTCCTTATCAACAATACCCGTGTTGGATTTAGATCCAATAATAGGTCAGCCAGCGTCTTCCATGGAGATCCAGTTACTAAGTGCATCCATCCACATATATGTACAAGGGCTAACCCTGTATGAGGATCTATATTTTGTAGATAGTTTCTATAGATCCTCCTGATCCTGTTGGCAACGAGTCTCTCTCTTGTTCTCCAATCGCTATCTGAGAGCCATGAAAGAGGATGTATAACCTTGGGTATTTTGTGGGCTATATTAATAACGGTCTCTGCCTGAGCATAACAGTCTTTGAAGTGGCTATCCAGATCAAAATTTGGTTCACTGGTGATCTTGAGTAAGTTTTCTTCTGAGAGTATATCCCTTTCCCATAGAGGTAGATCTCTTCTTGCCAGGTTGCCACTATCAATTGCTATACACAATATTTTCTTGACCTCACTATATCTTTGAGCCACTTCCCACTCAAAGGGCATACAGAGCTGATACTCAAGTAATTTAAGTCTAGAATGGGCCTTTCTGTCCTGAGGGAGTGAGTCTACAAGACTCCAGAGCTGGTGTAACCACTTTTTTTGATGATCTGTCCGATATCTGACTGAAAAGTGACTAATCTCTGTAGTTATTACCCTGGGCATGAGGGACTCTATAATCTCATATAGGATTTTTTTGGCCTTTACATCTAGATGAACTGTACCTATAAGATAGAGATTAGATCTTTTCACGGTCTAGACTTCTGTATTGAATGGCTTCAGCCAGGTGGGCCTTAGTTATATCTATAGATCCTTCAAGGTCTGCAATGGTCCTTGCGATCTTTATTATCCGGTGAAAGGCCCTTGCGCTCAGGGCCAATTTTTTTGCTACAGCCTCCAGAAAAGACCTATTTTCTTTAGATAACTTACAGAAGGTCCGCAATTCTCTCGAAGACATCTGGGAATTAGAGTGAATTGGGAGGTCTTTGAATCGCAGTTCCTGGACCTTTCTGGCCTTAGTTACCCTCTCTCTGATTACTACAGAGCTTTCACTGTTTCTTGTGTGGGCCAGCTCTGAATAGGGTACGGCTGGCACCTCTATCTGTATATCTATACGATCCAGCAATGGACCTGATATCCGGTTACGATATCTAATTATCTGGCTAGGGAGGCATGAGCAGGTATGATTTGGGTCTCCAAAGTGTCCACATGGGCATGGGTTTTGAGCAGCCACAAGAGTAAATCTCGCAGGAAATGATAGACTGATAGTAGCCCTTGAGATAGTTACAACACCATCTTCAATAGGTTGCCTCAGGCCCTCCAGGACATTTTTTTTGAATTCAGGGAGTTCGTCGAGAAATAGGATTCCATTATGGGCAATACTGACCAGACCAGGCCTTGGAATACTGCCTCCACCTATCAGTCCTGCGTCAGATACAGTATGATGTGGGGCACAGAAAGGCCTTTTGGTGATCAAGGGCCTTTCTGGAGGGAGGAGGCCTGCCACGCTATATATAGTGGTAGTCTCAAGTGCCTCTTCAAAGGTGAGTGGAGGGAGTATAGATGGCAGACGCCTTGCCAGCATGGTCTTTCCAGATCCAGGTGGACCTATCATCAATATATTGTGGCCACCTGCCGCTGCCACCTCAAGTGCCCTCTTTGCCTGTTCTTGACCAATCACGTCCTGAAAGTCTTCATTTATGGATCCCTGTGTCTTGAATATCTCTTTTATATCTATGGTCATAGGATCAATCTTTTTATTCCCCAGTAGAAATTCTACTACCTCTGAGAGGTGATTGACAGGATATATCCTGGTATCTCTTACCACTGCAGCTTCTGCAGCATTTGGTTTTGGGACTATCAGACCCTTTAGGTCCCAGTTTCTGACAGCAAGGGATAGAGGGAGTATGCCCTTTGTGCTCTTTAAGGTGCCATCGAGTGAAAGCTCTCCTGCCATACAGTACATATTGAGTGTACTTTGAGGGACTATCTCTTTTGCACAGAGTATGGCACAGGCTATAGGTAGGTCTAAGGCAGACCCTTCCTTCTTTATATCTGCTGGTGCAAGATTTACAGTGATCCTCTGTGTAGGAAATGGATATCCACAGTTTTTAATGGCACTCTTGACTCTCTCTCTGCTCTCTTTTACTGCACCCTCAGGAAGTCCAACCATATTAAAGGAAGGGAGTCCTTGGGATACATCTATCTCAATATCTACAGGAAATGCCCTTATTCCAATAATTACTCCACTCTTTGCCCTGGCAAGCATTAGATATTCTCCTCTTTATAGACTAGATACCTATATAATAAGGGATGTACAATGTTACCTAATAACTGATCGGTCTAAGAGAGAAATCTATCAAAAAAGGACCATAGGGAGATGTGAACTCCTACCAAAAATAATACCCCAAATTATTGAGAAGTTATCCCAGATATATAATAGTGTACTTGACATCACTTAAATATCCTGGCACAGCAGGTATAGTCCCAAATTATGCACTTCAAATATCTGACAATATGATTCTTTGGGATAATAACGATAGAGGTCTAGATAATGATAGAAGTAATTGTTATTGGTTCAGGGACAGGGGTCCCATCAATAAGAAGGGCAGGACCTTCCATATGTATGAAGGCAGAGGCACAGACCCTGCTTATAGACAGTGCAGCAGGCACCTTGAGGCAACTGGTTAAGGCCGGCATACCATATGACAGCCTTGATATCATACTCTATACACATCTCCACCCAGACCATGTAGGAGAATTTGTGCCTTTTGTCTTTGCCACGCACTATCTGCCAGGGTATAATAGGAGTTCACCTGTTATGGTCATTGCCTGTGAAGGGTTTGGAGAGTTCTATAGGGCCTTAAAGCAGGCATTCGGGGAGTGGGTAGAGCCCAGACCAGGTACACTCGTATTTGAAGAGATCCCCAGGGGGATAAAGACTGCAATGCAGATTCCTCCCTTTACTATACGGAGTGCCCCTGCCATACATACATCACAGAGCCTGTCCTATCGTGTAGAGACACCGGATGGAAAATCAGTAGTCTTTTCAGGAGATACAGATTTCTGTGAGGATTTGATAGACCTGGCCCAGGGTGCAGACCTCCTGGTCTCAGAGTGTTCTGCCCCAGAGGGCCACAAGATACCTGGGCACCTGACTCCCTCTGAGGCAGGTAAGATCGCACAGCAGGCAGGAGTCAGACGGCTGCTTCTCACACATCTCTATCCGAACTGCGACGAGCATGACCTGATCACTCCATGTAGTGAGGTATATAAGGGTCCTGTTATCATAGCTGAGGACTTTATGCGCCTGGTATTCTGAGCCTGAGGGCTCAAGGTTTAAAGAAAGTGAATGCAAGACAGATCCTGATCTTATCTCCTACAAGACGAGAAATGGACCCGCTCATTCCACTTATCCTCAGCTATGGGTGTCCTCACCTGGTCAGTGGTCTTGGACCTGCCAGCACGGCCTTTGAATTGACGAGATTCTTTGAGAGGAAGGAGATACCCCGTATGGTAGTCCTGGCCGGAATAGCAGGGGCATATATAGGCACAGATATAGATCTTGAGGACGTATGTCTGGCTACCTCTGAGTCATATGGAGACCTTGGTCGCCAGGGTCTCTCTGGGATTGAGCCTATATGTCTGGAAGGCGAGAAACTAAAGATAGACTTTGTACTTAGGCCTGGATGGCATAAATTTATTACATCAGGTATTGTGGAGAGGCTTGGTATCCGTTGTGGTCCAATGGTCACTGTATCTTGTAGTACAGGTGAGGCCAGGAGGGCACTGGAACTGCGTAATCGTTTCAGGGCCCTTGTGGAGAACATGGAGGGGGCCGCTGCTGCACAGGTCTGCGACTATTATCAGGTCCCTCTACTGGAATTTCGGGGTGTAAGTAACTGGATAGGAGAGCTCGACAGAGAGAAATGGAGAATAGACCAGGCACTGCGAGCAACGGCCAGGGTCGTGGACCAGGTCCTTGACCTCTTGGTGAATAGGAATAAATAGACCGTGGAAGATATCAAGGGAACGATAAGGGAATTCAGCCTGGGGCTATCTTCATGTCCCAATGACACCTTTATATTTTATGCCATGCTCCATGGCAAGGTACCTGTTTCATATAGGCCAGTTCCATTTATGGCCGATGTGGAGGAGCTTAATCGACAGGTCCTCGACAGGTCTATCGATGTGAGTAAGGTATCTTACCATGTCCTGGGTCACGTCCTGGATGACTATATACTTCTCAATGCAGGGAGTGCCCTGGGTCGTGGGTGTGGTCCCTTACTCCTTGCAAGGACCCCACTTGGGCCCCAAGACTTGAGACGCTGTAGAATCGCTGTTCCGGGTGAACATACCACTGCAGTCCTACTTTTGAGATTATTTGTGCCAGGGGCAGAGAGGCTTATTCCCATGAACTTTGCGCTCATTACCCAGGCAATCCTTAATGGAGAGGTAGATGCAGGTCTGGTTATACATGAGACCAGATTTACATATCAGGCTCTTGGCCTTATATGCATCCAAGACCTCGGTGTCTGGTGGGAGGAGGAGACAGGGTTTCCGATTCCCTTAGGTGGGGTCATTGCCAGGCGCAGTCTGGGTACCAGATTCTTGCATGAGATAGAGAGTGCCATTAGAGAGAGCATTCGTATAGCCACTGAGTGTCCAGATATCGCTATGGGTTTTGTGAAGAGACATGCCACTGAGATATCTTGCGATGTAATAAAGAGACATATAGATCTCTATGTAAACAGATATACCATGGATCTTGGCAGAGATGGCATAAGGGCAGTAGAGTTTCTCTTGGATATGGGACAAAAGAGAGGAATCTTTCCATTTGGACCCAGGGACCTACCTGTCGTCCTGTCTTCTGAGTTAGAGATTCAAGATGGAGGACAAATTAATACATGACGCTTGACGTAACGGCCAATGTCTGGGGCATGATAGCCGAACTAGGGCTTGCAGTTCATGTGATTCTTATCATATTGTTGATATTTTCTCTCCTATGCTGGACTGTAATATTGGTAAAGATCAGGCGCTTTCACCAGGCAAGGCGCTCAAATGAAGACTTTGAGGAGCTCTTTTGGGAGAGTTCTGATCTCGACCAGATATATGGTCACGCAAGGAGGATGCCTGAGGCCCCGATGGCAGGGATATTTATAGAGGGGTATAGAGAGCTGAGGCGTCTCAAGGAATCTCCCAGGACACAGAATCCCTTTATGGATCTAAAGGTATGGCTTGAGACCCTGGAGAGGAGCCTGAATAAGGGCATCCAAAAAGAGATGGGGGCCCTAGAACGTACACTTCCCTTTCTGGCCACTACTGGAAATGTTGCTCCCTTTATTGGCCTCTTTGGTACAGTATGGGGGATTATGAGGACCTTTCACAGTATAGGTATCAGAGGTTCGGCAAGTCTTGCTACTGTTGCCCCTGGTATATCTGAGGCCCTGGTTGCCACAGCCGCAGGGCTTGCGGCCGCCATACCTGCAGTAATTGCATTTAATGGTTTTATGAGCTGGATGGCCAGGCAGGAGGTCCAACTCCATGGATTCGCAAGTGACTTCTTAAATGCCATAGAGAGACAGCTTATCCAAAAGGAGAGGACTGCTCAGAGATCAGACTAGGGAATTGGCCATGGACTTAAGGTATAAAAATACATGCAGGCGGTATATGTCTGACATCAATGTGACACCCCTGGTCGATGTAGTTATAGTGTTATTGATTATCTTTATGATCGCTGCACCTATGTTGACCAAGGGGCTGGAGGTGAAACTCCCTGAGACCACGGCCAGGCCCCTTCCCCAAAAGAAGAGACCTGTGGTGGTTACTATCAACAGAGAGGGAAAGGTCTATCTCAATAAGGTGGCTGTGGATAGAGGGGTCTTGAGACAGCGTCTTGTCGAGATGAGACAGAAAGGAGAGACCAGACAGGTCTTTCTTAGGGCAGACAGGGCCGTTCCTTATGGGATAGTTGCTGGAATTATAGCCACAATCCGTGAAGCAGGTATAGAGAATCTGGGCCTTGTGACCAGACCTGTGGATTCCTCTGAGATAAGAGACAGGCAAAAGAATAGGAAGAGAGACCTCAGAGGGGAAATAGACATCCCCACTACCATTCAGTTACTGGAGCCCTGCAGAGTCTTGACTGCAGACAGACCTATATTGTCTTTTCAAGATGCATTGGCTTAGTCTTGAGGCCCAGAAGGGACCTGACAGTGCCAGATGGGAGAGGGGCAGTCATACAGGCCTGTCCAATGAGGGTTGGTGCTCTGGATTTATAGGGGCTATAGTGCTCCATGTCGTGCTGGCCATGCTTTTTGTCCTTGCACCAGGCCTATTGGAGAGACATATACCAATGCCTCCTGTCTATACGGTCAGGCTATTTGAAACGGCAAATATACCCCCACCAGGACCTCTAAAGGCAGAGAGACATGTAGCAGAGACTAAGGCCAGAGCAGTGGTAAAGAGACCGAAGGAGACAAGAAAGGTTACAAAAAAGAGGTCTACTATGTCACTGAAGGCCAGACCAAAGACCAAAAAGGTCATATCTATCCATCCCACGAGACCAAAGACCAAAAGGCTCAGGGTGGTCAAAAAAAGGAAAGTAAATACAGAGGAATTTCTAAAGAGGCGCCTCAAGAAGATCGAACAAGAGGTAGAGGAGAAGAGAGAAGAGGCCTTCCTACAGGAGAGGCTCAAGGCCATAAGGTCCAGTGTAAAAGGCAGGGCAAAAAAGGCCGCTGTAGGGCCTGCCAGGGGCTGGACAGGGACTATAGAGCAGAGTGAGGCACTCAGGTTGTATTGCACTGAGATATGGGCCAAGGTCAGGATACACTGGGTCCTCCCTGAGCAGCTCCTTGACAGGAAGGGGGTGGTGTCGGTCGTGGTGGTCCAGATCGCCCAGGATGGGACAATCCTCAAGACATGGTATGAGCACAGGTCAGGTTATGCCCTGTTTGATCAATCTGCCTTAAATGCAGTAAAAGAGGCAGGGCCTTTCCCCCCGCTGCCCCGGATACTGCGTCCAGGCCCTGTGGAGATAGGAATCAGGTTTAGACCAGGTGAGATAGATTAGTAAATATATCATGAAATACAAATATATCATTAGAATCATATTTTTTTGTCTATTTTTACAGATATTAGGTCCTTTTTCTGCCAGGGCAAGGCTCTATATAGACATAACCTCTCCATATCTACATAAAATCCCTATTGCTGTGCCTTTTTTACAGGCAGAACCACAGACCTTTGAAAATGACCTCTTAGGCCGAAAGATTGCCATAATACTCTCAAATGATCTCAGGTTCCAGGGCTTCTTTTCTGTACTCAATCCATCCAGTTATGGGGGGAGGCTGGGTACAGACTGGAGCAAGTTTTCTCTGGACTATCTGGTCAAGGGATCTCTCAAAAGGAGAGGCGATTCTCTGATAACCGAATTCAGGCTGATCGATATGTCTAAAGGGGGCATGATACAGGGCAGACGATACATCGGACGGGTCAGAGACTGTAGGGTGATGTCTCACCGTTTCTGTGACCTCATTGTGATGGCAATAACCGGGGAACATGGCGTGAGTCTGTCCAGGATCAGCTTTGTAGCTAGCAATGGCAGATTTAAAGAGGTCTATACTGCAGACTTTGACGGATTCAATGTAAGGAGAGAGACCTTTGACAGGTCTATTGCCCTATCTCCAAGATATTCTCCGAATGGGAAATTTCTTGCCTATACCTCTTATAGGTCTGGAAGCCCCTGTCTGTATATAAAAGATGTGAGGACCGGAAAGATAAGGAGACTCACTGGATTCTCAGGTCTGAATATATCTCCTGCCTGGTATCCTGACAGCCGACGACTGGCAGTTACCCTGAGTAAAGATGGAAATCCAGACATATATATTGTAAATTTTAGAGGAAAGATAGAGAGGAGGCTTACAGATGGACCAGGAATAAATGTCTCTCCTACATGGTCACCAGACGGGAAGCGCCTGGCCTTTGTATCCAATCGTGGGGGGAATCCACAGATATATGTGATGGATTCTCAGGGTAGATCTGTCAGACGTATTACCTATAGTGGAGACTATAATACAGATCCCCAGTGGTCGCCACGAGGAGACCGTATAGCATATACAGGTCGGGTTGGAGGGTGCTTCCAGATCTTTACTATATCTCCAGATAGTGGAGATCTTCCAGTCCAGCTTACCTATCTGGGCAGTAATGAAGACCCATCTTGGTCTCCAGATGGCAGACAGATCCTGTTTACATCTACTAGAAATGGGCCACAAAAGACCCTATTTGTGATGTATGCAAATGGCCAGGGGCAACGCATGTTGCTCCGTTATGGAAAGGGTATAGAGACACCTAATTGGGGTCCCAATAAATTTTGATCCGAAATTACAATGTAGAGGGAAATAGATGAAGTCACTTAGAGAGATTAAACAACTTGCCCTTTTGAGGACTATACGCCTGTTTATTCTAGTTATTTTGCCTGTATTATTGATCCACTGTGCCCCACAGGACCAGGTAAATATGCTTCAGAGACGGCTAGAAGGCCTGTCTGTAGAGAATCGTTCTCTATACAATCAGCTAGAGGCACTCAGGGAAGAGGTCAAGGCCCTAGAGGAATCCACTAAAAAGATAGGCAAAAAGGACATTACCTCTGTGAGGACACGGCAGGCAGAGCTCTCAAACCGCATGGACGGGCTGCAGGCAGAGCTGCTCAGGTTAAATGGCCAGATAGATCAGATGGGTCACAGGAGTGATCAGGAGGAAAAGGAGCTGGTCAGTTTCAGACAGGATATCAAGGCACAGATAGAGAAGTTAGAGGGAGATATCAAACTACTTCAGGCCTCTGTGGAGGTGACAAAGAAGGTAGAAAAGACCAGAGAGATGGCGGCCAGGGGAGAGTTAGACCTGTATCAACAGGGACTGGACCTCATCCAGAAGAAGAAGTTTAGGGATGCAGAGAGGACCTTAAAGACGTATATAGACAGACATCCGCATGGGAATAGGATTGCAAATGCCTACTTCTGGATAGGGGAATGTGAGTACAACATGAAGCACTATGAAGAGGCAATCCTTGGGTATCAGAAGGTGATAAGTAGCTATCCAAAGAGCAATAAGGTAGCGGCTGCCTTGCTAAAGCAGGGGCTTGCATTTGTAAGGCTTGGGGATAGTGAGAGCGCAAAGATTGTACTAAAGAATCTCCTCAAGAAATATCCAAAGAGTGAGCAGGCAAGAGTGGCCAGGAGACAGCTAAAGGGGTTGAGATAGACACAGTGTGCCAGGGTCTCTCCTGTATCTTGCTGTCTGTAGGTCTGGTCCTCTTGGCTGCAGGTCAGGTCTCTGCCTCGTCTGTACTCATAGGCGGTCTATGGGACCTGTCTGGGGGGCATTGCAGGGAGGGAAGAGCGGCCTCTATGGCAGCAGAGAGGGCTGTAGGGCTCATCAATTCCCAGGGAGGTATTGACGGAAGGCATCTTGAATTATTGACAAAAGACACGAGAGGTGAACCGGGCAGGCTGTTACTCGAGGCCAGGGATCTTGCCAGGGACAGAGGGGTGATGGCCCTGTTAGGTCCTTCTAGTGGTCTGTTGGCCAGTGTCTTGAGTGACTATGCAGAGGCGCACGAGATACCTCTGGTCCTGACTGCTGGATACAGGCCCCTTATCTGTCTCAAAAAAAAAATCCCATTCACTGGACCTTTGGTGTCTATCCTGATCTCAGGTCTACAATAAAGGCCCTCTTTTACAGATTCGTCAGGTCTGGTCTGGAACCAGTGGTCCCCCTTGTACCAGACAATCCAGGAGGAGAAGGCATCTCCCTGTGGCTTCAGGGCTATGGGCCAGAGTACCATCTACGTGTCCTGCTGCCACAAAAATTTGGCCTTCAGGACACAGATGTCGTTGCGCAGCTACAGGGATCCGTAGAAGAGGGAGGACGGGTAGTGGTGGCCTGGGGACCAAGGAGTCTGGGGCCTGTGCTTTTGCACTCTGCAAAGGGAATGGCTATCCATATAGCAGTTCCTGTCCAGCTCCTTTCCACAGATATGCTAAAGGGATATAGCTCTCCCCTCAAGCTCTGGACTGCTGCACCTCCTGTGCTTCTGGGCCACAGTCTTGCGCCATCACATCCCTGTGTATTTATGGTGACTGAGTTCCTGGATTCCATTAAGGGAGAACTAGACAGGCTCTCTGTTGAAGGACTCCTGTCTGCAGGAGAGGCATGGGATGCCGTTCACCTTATAGCAATAGGGCTCAGGTCATCTCTTCATGGGCCCAGTCGCAGGGGCCTGCGCAGTGCAATTGAGGACCTCAACCAGAGATATTATGGGGTCATGGGGGTTTTTAGGCCAGACAAGAGAGACCATTCAGGCCTTAGGCCTGGATCTCTGGTAGTGGTTGAATGGACCAGAGATGGATGGAGGACTGTGACAAGATAGAATTAGAGATATGTAACCTCCTCTCCCATGGGACAGGGCAGGATGAGCAGGAACACGGTATTCCAGGACTTATTGAAGAGTTGCCTGGAATTGAGATCAGGAGCCGGACAATGGAAAGAGAAAAGATAAAGGTGGTATGTCAGAATCGTAAGGCCAGACACCAATATTATATAGAGGATACTATAGAGGCAGGTATTGTGCTCCTTGGTCCAGAGGTAAAGTCCCTGAGAGGTGCAAGGGCCAATCTTACTGATGGCTATGTGGTCTTCAAGGACGGAGAGGCATGGCTCTACAATGTACACATCTCTCCATATTCCTATGCAACCTATACCAAAAAGACGGATCCAAAGAGGACCAGGAAACTCCTGCTCAACCGCAGAGAGATCCGAAAGTTGTCAGGAAAGGTACAGGAACGCGGATATACACTGATACCGCTCTCTATATATTTTAGAAAGGGAAGGGCAAAGGTAGAGCTTGCACTTGCCAGGGGTAAGAAGCTTTATGATAAGCGAGAGAGCATGAAACGAAGGAGCCAGGAACGAGAGATCAGGCGATATTATAAATTGAGCTGGCCTCTTCAGGGTCTCAGGAGCATTTATGGTAACCGTGAACAGTTACTCAAAGTGCTATAAGCCAGGCCAGGATTGGTACCAGGCAGGTAATTATTCCTATAAGACGATCTATTTTGTGAGGTAGGAGACCAAAGGTCTTTATCAGCTTCCCTGTAACTAGTCCTGAGATTATCCCTGACAGAAATCCAAAGAGGTGTGCCCCAAGGTCCGTGTGTCTGCCACTGCTCCCCATAAAAGCGAGGAGCGCAAGGCCTGCCCCTAGAGGAATGAGGTGATCTTTGAGGCTGAATCGCTCTATAGTGACTGTCTGAAAACCTATTATTATACCCAGTGCCCCAAAGACCGCTGTAGAGGACCCAATGGAGTTATAGGCCCTTCTGTGCATCAGTGCATTTATCAGGTTCCCAGAGGTCCCTGACAGGAGGGTAAGCCCCCATCCCAGACCAGTACCAAGGAGGCCACAGAGCCAGATCATTATAAATCCTCCTATTATCATGTTTCCCAGCAGGTGAGGTGGATCTGCATGGAGCGTCAGGGCAGTAATCAGACGCCACCACTGGCCATGGAGGATGTGGTCGACATCTCCGCTTCCTACCGCAAATAAATGCGCTCTCCAGTCATCTAAAAATGAGAGATTAAATATTGCAGTCAGTATCAATAGAGTCCATAGAGTAGAAGAGGTATTTGGATACCATGGAGTGGTCTTGTATTCTGGAGGCCATGTCCGATTTTCCTCTTCGTATTCTCTGATCTCACTGGCAGCCAGTTCTTCATAGCCATGGGCAACTTCTATTTGGTATTCCTGTTTTGTCTGTAGGACCCTGTGTGGCACACCACGGGCAGTGAGTACCAGAGACCAGGTCTCAATCTGGGTCCTTGATCCAGATATGAGAGGATACTGTCTGATAGCAGGGCTGTTATGCACTTTAGAGAAAGACGTGTTTTTGATCTTGTTTTATCCGAAAACGGCTAAAAGTTCAAAATTCAATATAGCAGGCATGGCCCAAAATTTATTCCCTCTATTGAAATCCTGTGGCAGAGGGGGTAAAGATATCTTTTATTATTAAGTAATCAGGAGGAGAGAATATGTGTCGACTGAGCGCCATTACCTCCAGTTCTTATTTTTCTCCCATGGAAAATATCCTGGCGCTTGAGACCATGAAGGAAGGCCATGATGGCTCTGGTATGGGTATGGTCTTAAAAGACCTGGGTGGGCCATTTAAAGATCTGAAGGACTATCCTATCCTCTCGGGCTCTTGCACGGACAGGGGCCTTGATATGCTGGATGACTATATGCAGGCCGCAGATTTTCAGGTCAAATACAGTTGGGAGCCAAAGATCAGGCCTATCCCTGGAATAGAACCCCGTGACCACTATTTTGCCAGGGCATACCAGTATCCTGAGGCATATCAGGAAAGAGACCAGGCAGAAAAGGAAGACTTGCTGCTTGAAACCAGGTTAAAGCTGAGGAGTATGGGAGAAAGGGATCAATCCCTCTTTGTCTTTTCTTTTTATCCAGACTGTCTCACATTAAAAGAGGTAGGGGATCCCTTACAACTTGCAGACTTCTTTGGCCTGGACAATAGTTGCCTGGAGGCCAGGATAATCCTGGCCCAGGGCCGGCAGAATACCAATTATGCCATCTGCCTCTATGCCTGTCATCCCTTTTTTATCCAGGGCTATTCCACCATGACTAATGGAGAGAACACGGCATTTGTCCCTATCAGGGAGTACCTGACCAGTCGTGGTCTCCCAGGTTATACGGGTTATAATAGTGACAGTGAGGCCTTTACTCACATCCTGCATTTCATCCATCGGCAGCTCAGATATCCCCTGGTATATTATAAAGATGTCATTACTCCCCTAAAAGATGAAGAGATACCTGGGCGAAAGGACGCCGAGGCACTCGGTCTGCTCAAAAAGAGCCTCAGGCCTCTCTGCATAGACGGTCCCAATGTAGTTGTAGGTTTTGTGCCGGATGGGACCGTGTTTATGGTACACGACTCCAAGAAACTCCGGCCAGGGATCGTTGGGGGATCTGAAGGGAAGTATGCCCTTATGAGTGAGATGTGCGGGCTGGACAGGGCGATTCCCCAGCGTGACCGCTCTGCTGACATTTTCCCTATGAGGTATGATATGGTGATGGTGACACCCAATGCCCAGGAGGTCCGAGTATGGAATCAGCTTCACGGCTAGATCAGAATGGAGAGCCAACACTGCAGGATTTTCCCTATATTATAGAGTGGAGGGAGGATCGTTGTACCCGCTGTGGACGCTGCACAGCAGTGTGTCCGCAACAGGCTATTGAGCCCGCTGTATTTGCGCAGCGTATTGTCCTGTCTGAGTCCAGCACCCCAGTACCTACTACAGTACGCAGGGTGATGCACGGGATCCGTCAGGTTAGAGATGTCGAGCGCTACTGTACTGGTTGTGGTATGTGTAGCCTGGTGTGTCCAAATATGGCCATTGCCCCACACTATAATCCGCGGAACAAGTTTCTATTTTACAAAAATTCTGGAGGATCTCCATACAAACGTGGTGGGAGGCGCAATGACCCCAGCCCAAGTACCTTAGACAGGCTCAAATTTACCCGTATCTCTATGCTGACAGACCCTGCCCTGGATGCAGGGAGGCACGAGTTTTATATACGGACCCTGTTAGGGCGCATCCTGCCCCCAGACAGGCTGCCTCTCAAGGTGGGTGATGACAACCGGTTGGTTGTAGGAGATGGCGCCTTTATCCCCCCTGTGAGAGAGATATTTCCTATCCGCATCGGGAGCATGTCCATAGGTGCCCTCTCTCCTACCATGTGGGAGGGCCTGGCCATGGGTGTCACCTATCTCAATGAGGTGGAAGGTATACCGGTGGTGATGTGCTCTGGAGAAGGCGGCCTGCCACCCAGACTCCTGCGTTCCCGCTTTATCAAATATTTTATTCCTCAGATTGCATCTGGCTACTTTGGATGGGATGAGATCATACATACACTGCCAGATATGGTCGAAGACCCGTGCGCCATTGAGATCAAGTATGGTCAGGGGGCAAAGCCAGGCGATGGAGGTCTCTTGATGGCCTATAAGGTCCTGAAGCTCATTGCCGAGATCCGTGGCGTGCCAATGTATGTGGACCTTGCCTCGCCTCCTACCCATCAGACAAAGTATTCTATTGAGGAGGCAGTGGCCAAGATGATCCAGTCCATGTCTATGGCCTGGGGGTTCCGTGTACCTGTGTATCCCAAGATCTCGGGTACCAAGACGGCCAGGGCAGTCCTCAATAACCTGGCCAGGAATCCCTATGCCTCTGCCCTCTGTATTGATGGTGAAGACGGTGGGACTGGTGCGGCCTATAATGTATCTATGGACAAGATGGGGCATCCCATTGCCTCTAATATCAGGGACTGCTATCTGGATCTGGTCAGACAGGGGAAACAGAATGAGCTTCCGCTTATTGCCGCTGGTGGAATAGGTAAGACAGGGAATCTGGCAGCAAATGCCGCTGCTCTGATCATGCTGGGGGCCAGTGCCGTGGATATCGGGAGATATATCCTCCAGGCCGCTGGTGGTTGCCTTGGTGATGAGTACAATCGGTGCAATCTGTGTAATACTGGCAAGTGTCCCCGCGGCATTACCACGCAGAATCCCAGGCTTTACCGCAGGCTGGACCCCGACAAGGTGGCCGAGCGGGTAGTGGAGGTCTTTAAGAGTGCTGAGATAGAGCTGAAAAAGATATTTGCCCCCATGGGCAGGAGTACCCAGTTACCCATTGGCATGTCAGATGGCCTGAGTGTCTCTGACAGGGCCATAGCAGATAGATTGCAGATCGACTATGCCTGCTGAAGATGAACTATTCAATCTACAAATCTTGCAGGCCATGTGGAATGTTTTATTTAAGGGATTATGGCTAGAGAAATAACAATTATTAAAGGTGACCTGAATGGCAGCCGCGTTTCGTCTAAGGACCTGGAAGAACGCATACAGGAGGCCATAGCGGGTGGGGCACGCCAGTTGTTGATTGAGGCCAACGGTCAGCATGGTATCGGTGGCCGTATCTGGCCCAGGGGTGAGAAGGTCTCTATAAGGGTCCGTGGTCCAGTAGGCCAACGCCTGGGTGGTATGGGCATGTCTGGGACAGAGATCGTGGTAGAGGGCAGTTGCTCAGATGATGTGGGCTGGCTCAACTGCGGGGCAAGGATCACAGTGCTTGGAGACGTGACTAATGGTGCCCACAATGCCGGGGCCCAGGGCATCCTCTATGTGCAGGGTGGTGGAGGTGCCCGGTGTGATACCATGACCAAGAGGAATCCCAGATTTGAACCCCTCCAGTCCTGGTACTTCAGAGACGTGGGTGACTCCTTTGCCGAGTTCAAGGCCGGTGGCATCTCTGTGGTCTGTGGTGTAGATCCCAGGAATCCTGAAAATGTCCTGGGCTATAGACCCTGTGTAGGCATGGTGGGCGGTACCATCTATGTCCGTGGTCCTATCAGGGGATACAGCACCAAGGATGTCCATGTAGTGGACCTGACCTCCCAGGACTGGGAGTGGCTCACAGAAAATATAAGGCCCTATCTGGAGGCAATAGACCGCCTTGACTACCTGGATCTCCTCACCAGGTCTCCATCAGATTGGCAAAAACTCATTGCCTATACACCTGCAGAGCGGAAGGCCAGAGAGGGGCTGAAGATACCTCTCACTCAATTCCGTCTGCAGACCTGGGAAAAGGAAGTGGGTAAAGGTGGCATCTTTGGAGAGTATCTGGATCACCCAAGGACTGTGCTTCCCTATATCACGACCGGTGCAGACCGCAGGCTCAGACCGGTCTGGAATAATGAAAAATATCTGCCTCCATGTGTTGCTGCCTGTCCTTCAGGGATCCCTATCCAGAGGTGTGCATCCCTTATCCGTGGAGGTCGCCTGAAGGAGGGCCTGTCTCTCATCCTGAAGTATAGCCCATTCCCGGCCACAGTCTGTGGCCATCTCTGCCCGAATCTGTGTATGCGGGCCTGTACACGTGGGCGGCTTGACAGGCCTCTGGATATGGCCGCTACGGGCCGACTTACCCTGGATCTCCCTGCCCCAAAACCCGCCCCTCCGACTGGACGCAGGGCAGGTATTATTGGTGGCGGACCAGGAGGCATGTCAGCGGCCTGGCAACTGGCACTCAGGGGGCATGAGGTAGACCTCTATGAGGCGGCTGACCGTCTTGGGGGCAAGGTGGAGTCCTGTATCCCCAGAGAGCGCATGGACCATGAGGTCCTTGAAAAAGAGATATCCCGCTTTACAGAGATTGGGGTACACCTGCACCTTGGACAACGGGTTGACAAAGAGGCCTTTCAGGAGATCTACAGGGATCACGATGTTGTGGTCATAGCCTGTGGTGCGCACCAGCCACGCACCATGGCATTTCCTGGCAGTGAGGATGTCATTGCAGGTATTGAATTCTTAAAGGCCGTCAATCGGGGTGATGGCCCGGACCTCAAGGGCCAGAAGGTCGTCATTATCGGTGCAAGGAATGTGGCCATGGAGGTCGCTTCTGAGGCATATAACCTCGGTGCAGACTCAGTTATTGCAGTAGATAGCCGGGCCCCTGTCAGGTTTGGGAAGAGACATAAGGCAGCAAGGGCCAAGGGGACTCAGATCCTCTATCCCAAGGTTACTGAGCGCTATGACAGAGGGGCACGAAAGATATATTTCAGGGATGGCACGTCACTGGATGCAGATATGGTCATTATCTCAATTGGTGAGGTCCCTGTCCTGGACTTCCTTCCCCGTGAGGTACATACTGAACGGGGCTATATAGTGGTAAACAATATGGGCCAGACATCAGACCTGAAGGTCTTTGCTGTGGGTGATGTCACGCGGCCCGGGCTGATTACCCGTGCCATCGGTGCTGGACGCAGGGCCGCAGAGGCAATCCATGCCATGATGATGCATACAGACTATCAGCCAGAGAAGCGGCCTGCTATCCCATATGACAGGATCAAGCTCGTCTATTATGAGGTCTTCAGGGACAGGAAATTTATCCCAGAGCAGGAGGCCAATTGTTGTCTCTCCTGTGGGGCCTGCAGAGACTGTCATATATGTGAAACTACCTGCTATCATGGTGCAATAGAGAGGATAGAGGGCGCAGATGGGGGATTTGAGTACAGGGTCATTGATAATAAGTGCATTGGATGTGGCTTCTGTGCTGCCGTGTGCCCATGCGGGGTCTGGGAGATGGAAGAGAATATCTAGATGATTGCGATCATTGACTACAGGGCAGGGAACCTGAAGAGTGTGGAGCGTGCCCTGAGAAGATTGGGGTTTCCCTGCTGCATCACTCAGGACAGGGAAGAGATACTCGCTTCAGAGAGGATAGTCTTTCCTGGAGTGGGGGCGGCTGGAAAGGCAATTGCCGACCTGAGGCGCCTAGGTCTGGATGAGGTCCTGATCCAGGGCTTTGAGGCCCACAGGCCGATCCTGGGGATCTGCCTGGGTGCACAGATCATCCTGGACAGGAGCGAAGAGAACCATACCCAGTGTCTGGGCCTGATTGCCGGAGAGGTAAGATTATTTCCCAATCCCCTGTATTCAGAGAAAGAAGGACGTCTCAAGATACCGCATATGGGCTGGAATGGTGTGCATCTGGTCAAGAGGCACCCGGTGCTGGAAGGCATCACGCCGACAGATGAGTTCTATTTTGTCCATTCCTATTATCCAGTGCCTGCCTCAGACAGATATGTCATCGGGACCACCCGTTATGGAATAGAGTTTCCTTCCATTATTGGCCACAATAGCCTGATTGCCATGCAGTTTCACCCAGAAAAGAGTGGGGCCCCTGGCCTGAAGATCCTCAAAAACTTCTGTGAATGGGATGGCCGCTATGCTGAGTAAAAGGATTATACCCTGCCTCGATGTGAGGGATGGGAAGACTACAAAGGGCATAAAGTTTAAAGAGAATGTGGACATAGGTGACCCTGTGGAGATGGCCAGGTTCTACTACGAAGAGGGTGCGGATGAGATCGTGTTTTATGACATCACTGCATCGAGTGAACACAGGGACATCATGATAGATGTCGTCCGCCGTGTGGCAGAAGAGATCTTTATACCCTTTTCTGTGGGCGGTGGGATAAGGACCGTGGAAGATATGCGGGCAGTCCTCCTGGCCGGTGCAGAGAAGGTGAGTGTCAACACCGCTGCAGTAAAGAATCCAGAAATCATCTCCGATGGGGCCGAGGCCTTTGGGAACCAGTGCATCGTGCTCGGTATGGACGTCAAGAAAGTCGGCCCCTCTGCCAAGATCCCGTCTGGATATGAGATTGTTATTCATGGCGGCAGGACATATACTGGCATGGATGCCCTGGCCTGGGCAAAGAAGGCAGAGGCCCTGGGGGCAGGTGAGATATGTCTGAATTCTATCGATGCAGATGGCACTCAGGAAGGCTACGAATTGGCACTGACCTCTCTCATATCTGAAAATGTAGATATACCAGTCATAGCCTCTGGCGGTGCGGGGAATATAGACCATATCTATGATGTCTTGAGGCATGCCAGGGCAGATGCCGCACTTGTGGCATCTATTGTCCACTACGGGACCTATACCATCAGGCAGATAAAACATGAGCTGTCTTCCCGTGGCATAAAGGTCCGTACTACCTGGTAATATGAAGGCCCTATTGGCTTTAGAAGACGGTACTGTATTCAGGGGCCGCTCCTTTACCGGCCCTGTCGATACAGTGGGTGAAGTGGTCTTTAACACCAGTATGTCTGGTTATCAGGAGATCCTGACAGATCCCTCTTACTGTGGCCAGATGGTGACCATGACCTATCCCCTGATAGGGAACTACGGCATAAATGACGAAGATATAGAGTCTGACAGGATCCAGGTAAGGGCCCTGTTGGTAAGGGAGTATCAGGAATATCCGAGTAACTGGAGGTCAAAGAGGGACCTGGCCGATTATCTGAAGGCCGGCAGTGTCCCAGGGATTGAGGGGATTGACACCCGTGCCCTTACCAGGCACATCAGGCTCAGGGGTGCCATGAAGGCCGCCCTGTCTACGCAGGACCTGGACCCGGATTCCTTAGTAGAAAAGGCAAGGCAGTCTCCTGACATGGTCGGCAGAGACCTGGTCAGGGAGGTGACCTGTAAGGGCCCCATGCTCTGGCAGGATGGGCATCTGATCAGGCTGAAAGAGGGCCTGGACCGATTTCAGTGGCCTGTAGGGGCGAAAGGCCTTACGCCCCTACGTGTGGTGGCCATAGACTATGGCATAAAGCTGAACATCATGCGTTGCCTTGCGGAGAGGGGCTGTACGGTCCTCTTGGTGCCGGCCGATACAGAGAGCGCGGTCATTGACAGGCTCGATCCTGACGGGCTCTTCCTGAGCAATGGCCCAGGAGATCCTGCTGCCGTGGGCTATGCAGTGGATACCATCAGGGCACAGATAGGCAGGCGTCCGATCTTTGGCATCTGCCTCGGTCATCAGTTGTTGGGGCTGGCCCTGGGGGGAAGGACCTTTAAGCTCAAGTTCGGCCACAGGGGTGCCAATCAACCAGTAAAGGACCTGACTACCGGCAGGGTAGAGATCACATCCCAGAACCACGGCTTCTGTGTGGACATGGAGTCCATAGAGGACCCTGATATCGAATTGACACATATAAACCTCAACGACATGACTGTAGAGGGCCTGAGGCACAAAAAGATCCCCCTCTTTTCAGTCCAGTACCATCCAGAGGCATCTCCAGGCCCCCACGATGCCAGCTACCTCTTTGACAGATTTGTGGAGATGATGAAGTTGACTGACTATTAATATAGATGGAGTAACTGTGTTTTGGATTGGGACGAAATTTGTTTGATTTTCCATAATTGTTGACATACTATCTCAATAAGTGGATTTTTTGGACATAAAAGTAAAAATTTTTCTATCTCTATCGGCTTAATATCAGAATATCTAGAAAATATGTCCATCTATATGGGTCAATATAATGGACTTTTTCCATGTATTAGGACTGTTATGCCAAAATACCATATAAATGAGGTGATAATATGGGGAAAAAAGATTTACAGGCATTTATTGCCGCAAAGAAGAAAAGCGAAAAAATAAAAGAAATAAATTGGGAGAAAAGAAAGGAAGACTGGCTTTTGAAATTAAACGAGCTTTATGCAGATATAGAATCTTGGCTCAATGATCTTGAACAGGATGTAGTATCTATAAACTATATTGATAAAGAAATAAATGAAGAGCATATTGGTATTTATACAGCTAGAAAAATGATTCTGCGAATCGCTGATGAGCAAGTTGTCTTAGACCCTGTTGGAACACTGCTAATTGGTGCTGCTGGGCGTGTTGATATGAGAGGGAAGAATGGCCAAGTGAAATTAGTTCTTGTACCTGCTTCTTCAACAGGAGTTGAAATAAAGGTTCAAATTAAGGGAAAGGAAGAATCCGAAAGAGAGATTCAACAAACCAAAAAGAATAATGATAACGAGGAAATGGTTTGGAAAATTGCTACTCCACCACCATCTATCAATTATATTGAACTTGACTCTGATTCTTTTTCGGATGCATTGTTGGAAGTTATTGGAGGGTAGCTTCCATGATAGTAGCAAACTACCAAGAGTTGGGAGAAATTTATCTTTACTATCAAACATCAAACAAATCTCTATTATTTTATAGGGACAACATCATAGCTGGAAGAGTTAATAACAGAAATTATATTGCACTTACAAAAGACGAATTAATAAAGGCATTCCAATCTCACATTGATGAATTAACCATTTTAAGTAATGTTGAGGCAGGGTTCAGAGTCGATTATGTTATTCGAACAAAAAAGCGCTTTAAAGATCCTATCTCCAGAAAATTTAGGGACTTATTCAAAATTAAAAAGGAAAAAGTTGGCCTTGAAAATGAAATATTAGAGATTTGGAAAGAAGAGCATCCTGAATTCAAGGGAATAATCTCCGATTTTATAGGCGCATTAAAGTATAGGCACTGGTTAGCACATGGTAGATACTGGACGCCGAAACTTGGAAGAATATATGATATTGCAACAATTTATACCATTTCTGAAAGAATCTACGCGAATCTGCCGTTGAAAAAGGGCATAACAATGCGCTCCACTGGACTGCTATTCCGCTGCGCTTCATAGCAGCCAGTGAGCTTTACTGTTAGGCATAGCGATAATGATTTATAAAATATTTGAGGCAAATTTCAAATTATATCTCAAGAAGATTGATGTATCCAAAATAGTTTTGAAAAGTGAGTGTTAGAAAAATGTGGGCCCATCTGCAAATTGATAAGGTAACAATTGAAAACATTTATAAAACACTACATGACAAGGCTAAAGAATTCAATCACCCATGGTCTATTGCAGAGTTATTTTTAACAAAAGATGATATAGCATGGCTTAAAACTTGGTTCAAATGCTTAACACCTGATAAACTATTACTCACCAGGCTAGATGATGAAGCATTCGTATCTTTTCGCCAAATGTTCGGCTCTGCACTTATTTGTGCTGCGGCAGAAATTTGTCGTGAGGAGAGCCGAGAAGATTCAGTTTGGCCCGCAATTAGAACGCTGTTCGATAATTGTCCTGATATTCTAAATGAATTGTT
>JALTHG010000041.1 GCA_027004715.1 Deltaproteobacteria bacterium | reverse complement strand
TCCAGGACCCCTGGCCGGCAACATAAACAGTTCAGAGGAGGTGAACAGTCAGGAGCAAAGACTACATGGCTGACGCAAATCACATTATAGTACTAAGCAAAAAAGGGGGAAGTATGAGACGGACCAAGATTGTGTGTACTATAGGACCTGCCAGTCAAGATCCAGGTGTGCTGGAGGAGATGATTCGGGCAGGAATGGACGTCGCCAGGCTCAATTTTTCTCACGGTACCAGAGATGATCACCTCAAGTCCCTGGCCTCGCTTCGATCAATATCTAAAAACACAGGGAAGCCCCTGGCCATTCTGCAGGACCTGGCCGGACCAAAACTGCGGATTGGGTCTCTTGCCAGAGAGATACACCTGAAACAGGGAGACCTCTTTGCACTGACCACGAAGCCAATAATCGGAGATAGCAGGAGGGTCTCAGTGAATTATCCGGCCATGATACGAGATGTCCGGATTGGAGATATCCTACTCCTTGCAGACGGGAATATCCAACTAAAGGCAGTGGCCAAGGGCCCACAGGAGATTGATTGCAGGGTCCTGCTGGGAGGGACCCTTAGTTCTCACAAGGGAATCAATCTGCCAGTGGATATCCCATCCATTCCTGCCTTTACTCCAAAGGATAGAGAGGACCTCCTCTGGGGGATAGAGCAGGGAGTAGACCTTGTGGCACTGTCTTTTGTCCGCAGGGCAGAAGACCTCCTGGAGGCCAGGAGGATCTTGAGGCAAAAGGGCGCCTCGATCCAGATCATTGCCAAGATCGAAAAGGCCAGTGCACTTAAAAATATAGATGAGATCACTGAAGCCGCAGACGGGATCATGATCGCCAGGGGAGATCTGGGAGTAGAGACCCCTCTGGCGAGGGTACCAGTTATCCAAAAAGAGCTGATTAAAAAGGCCAATTTGGTCGGGAAGCCAGTAATTACAGCCACTCAGATGTTAGAGTCCATGATTGACAACATCCGACCTACCAGGGCCGAGGCTGCAGATGTAGCCAATGCAGTGCTGGATGGATCAGATGCCCTCATGCTCTCTGAGGAGACTGCAGTGGGGAAATATCCTGTAGATGCAGTACAGGTGATGTCCAATATTATCCAGGAGACAGAAAGGGACTTTCCCTTCTGGACAATGCTCGGTCGAGAGGTATCCCCCAGGTCCTCAAGCATTGAGGATGCCATAAGCCAGTCCAGTAATAATATGGCCTGTTATTTAGGGGCCCAGGCCATTATTACACCTACTGAATCAGGTCAGACTGCCAGGTTGGTTGCCCGCTACAGGCCAAAGGCCCCCATCTTGGCAATTACTCGCCATGCCTCTATACAGCGGCAATTACAGCTCTCGTGGGGGGTCTATCCCTATGTATTGCTCGACTATTCAGACCTGAGTGATATGATGCACCAGGCAAAACAGATAGCCAAGAATAATGGCTGGCTCCATGCTGGTGATATTGTTGTCTTTACGGCTGGTCTTCCCCTGAAAGAGGCAGGGAACACCAACTTGATCAAGGCAGATCGAGTCTGAGATAAAACAGTCCTTGTCTACCTTTCAAGGAGCACGGACAGGATCAACAGGGATTTTATCTGAGACTCCCTACGGCCTCAGGCCTGGATGTTGTGCAATATGGACCTGGGGTGAGGAAGGCCACTGAATCTCTTCCCTCTTCTTTGGCTTTATAGAGGTATTTATCTGCCTGGCTGATTAATGCCTCGGGTGAGGATTCTTCATCAGATCTGGCGGGATCAAACTCTGTGACTCCAAAGCTAGAGGTGATATGAATCTGTTTACCATTGGCCATAAATGTCTCCTGGTGGACAGTCTTACGAAGCCTTTCTGCCAGGCTATATGCGCCTTTTATATCTGTCTCAGGGAGTATTATTAGAAATTCATCGCCGCCATATCGGAACAGTATATCCACATCCTTCCTGATATGGGCCATTATACACTGGGCAAATTCCTTCAATATACTGTCTCCAATCTGGTGACCATAGATATCATTGATTGCCTTAAACCTGTCTATGTCACAGAATATTATGGAAAAGGTACGCCTGTATCTCTTTGCTTTTTGGATCTCCTGTGAGAGACACTTAGTCATAAAGACACGATTGTAACATCCTGTCAGGGGATCGATTACAGACATAATCCTGATCTTTTCATTGGCTTTTTTCAGAGATTCTTCCAGTTTCAGGATACGAATACTTGTCCTGAGACGGGCTATAAGTTCTGCACGGTCAAAGGGCTTGGTCAGATAGTCGTCGGCACCGGCCTCCAGACCCATGATGATATCACGCCTGGAATCCTTTGCAGTCAGAAGGATGATATATACGTAACTCTCAAAGGCCCTTTTCCTGAGGATCCTACACAGCTCTAGACCGTCAACTTCAGGCATCATCCAGTCGGTCAGGACTATTGGGAAGAATTTTTTCTCAAAGAGATCCAGGGCCTCTTGTCCATTTTCTGCAGAAGTCACTCTATAACCGGCCTTACAGAGGATTCTTTCAAGGAGTCTTCTTGAGACAGGATTATCTTCGACTATCAGTATGGGAAACTTGTGATTCATGCCTCAGTCTGAACAAGACCAGCAAGTGCCTTGAATTGCTCTCTCAGGACCTGAACGAGGTCTGACATCCCATCCAGATGTCCTCTTCGTGTCTCGTCATTGATCTCTTTGGCCAACTCGAAGAGCTTCATAAATCCAAGATTACCCGCTGCACCCTTCAGAGAATGAGATGCCCTGGCCGCCTCTTCTGCGTCTCCTCTATCAATGGCCGCCTGAAGTCTATCCATATCCGATATGCTGGTCTCAAAGAAGAGTTCAACGAGTTCCAGACATTCCTCTTTTTCCAGACCCAATCTCTCTGATAACTCACTGATATTCATGCATTTTTCTCCTTCAATACCCACTTCTTGATGACACTAAATACGTGCTCTCTCTTGATCGGCTTTGAGATATAATCATCCATGCCTGCTGCGATGCACTTCTCCTGATAGGCCTTCATGGCATGGGCAGTCATGGCAACGATCGGGACCCTGAGATCTCTGCCATCTCTGTTATTCACACTGTCTTCCCATTTCCTGATTTCCTCAGTGGCCTCCCATCCATCCATATCTGGCATCTGGATATCCATAAAGATCAGGTCAAAGTCTCCTGGAGATGCCTTATACTTCTCTAGGGCCTCTCTGCCATTGCTGACTATCTCTACATGATACCCGGCCTTGCCCAGCATTATCTCTGCCAGCTTTTGGTTGACAGGGTTGTCTTCTGCCAGCAGGATATGCACAGACTGTTTTATATCTTCACGAACAGAATACTGGGTCACAATAGGGCCCTGGACTTCGGGCCTTAGACCTGTGTCGTGTCCTTCACTCAGTATCCTGTTTATCATCTGAAGCAGCCTCTCTCTGCGAATCGGCTTACTGATAAATCCATTAAATCCCACATCCTTACATTTTTTAGAGTTTCGTACCATCAGAGAGGACAGGGCAATGAGCGGAATGCCCTGGATCTTGGACCCTGAATCTCTGATCTTCTTTGCCAGTTCATATCCATCTATATAGGGCATCTGGATATCACAGAGACAGAGGTCAAAGGGACTCCCTTTATCTGCTGCACTTTCCAGCACCGGGATGACATCTCTCGCATCTGTAAGGGCAACTACATCCATTTTGCCAGATTCCAGGATGTAGCTCAGTATCTTCAGGTTATTTTGGTTGTCATCAACAATAAGGACCTTTTTACCTGAAAGGAACAGAGGTCTATATCTCTGGCCTTTTTGGGCCTTATCTCTGGCCTTTTTCAGCCATCCAGTAAAATGAAAGGTACTGCCCCTGCCCTTACCTGCACTCTCTACCCAGACATCACCCTTCATGAGCCTTGCTATCTGTCTGGAGATGGACAGACCGAGACCAGTACCTCCATGCCTTCTGGTAGTGGAACCATCGGCCTGCTGGAAGGGCATAA
>JALTHG010000040.1 GCA_027004715.1 Deltaproteobacteria bacterium | reverse complement strand
GTGCTAACTTATAGATATTAAAGACAAAAATATGAGGGCATGTTATATTTCCTGCAGAGATAGTGCCTCATCGCAACCTACAGAAGCGTAAGATCAGAGGCCATCTTCTACCAGGATGTAGGGGAGTGGCTCTGCCACTAAGTAGGATTTTGAAGGGTTTCAGTAGGGATCAATCGCAGAGTGCCCTGATCTTGTGCATCTGAAATATATTATACCCTTACCAGGTCCCTTACACCTTCAGCAATGCTTTTACTATCAAGGCCCTGGATACGGTATAGGTCTATAGGCCTGCCTGAAGAGGCATAATGTGTCACCCCTAGGGGAAGGAGGCGCTGGCCTATCTGTGCCTCTACCAATACACCTGCTACCATGCTCCCTAGACCTGTATAGACTACATGATCTTCTACTGTTATGAGCGGCCCTATCCTGGCTGCATCAAGTATTGCCTGTCTATCTAAGGGCTTGAGAGAGGCCATATTGAGCACCCCGACCGATATCCCTCCTGAGGCAAGGATCGACCATGCCTTGAGGACATGAGGTACGGCTGAGCCATAGGTAATTATGGTGGCATCCCTTCCCCTCCTCAGCCAGTCTCCATGTCCAGGCCGAAATATATAGTCTCTACCAAAGAACGGCTCTCCATCCTCTGTAGTTACGCTGTACATCTTGGACCTGCCCATACCGACAAAGACATTACCTGGGGTAGTGGCCACATAGCGGACTATCCGGTCAGTCTGATTGGGGTCTGCTGGCATGAATACAGAAAAACCAAAGAGGTTATTTAAAAGCCCAATATAGTCAATGTCCTGATGTGTTGGGCCATCCTCTCCAACATCCAGACCGAGGTGGGTAGATACGATCTTTAGGTGGGTATTATTGAGGTCATTTAATCTATGTTGGTTGTAGGTCTCTGCTGCAGCAAAGACCCCAAAGGTACTGAAGAAGGTAACCAATCCCTCCCTGCTTACGGCACCAGAACAGGTAGCGGCGTGATGTTCCTCTATTCCTGTCTCTATAAAGCTATTCGGAGAGACCTCGTGAAATCCCTTCATCTTTACCGAGCCTTCCAGATCACAGCTAAAACCTATGATCTTGGGGACAGCACCTGGCAGGTTGTTTCTCTGTGCCAGGTCTTTCAGTGCTGCACCATAGGCAGAACGGCAGTCTGTCTTGATTTCAGGGCCATAGACTATGGGTTGCCCTGGATCAATATGGGGAAGGGCCATCTCTATCTCTTCATGGATCTCTTCTATCGAGTGCCTGGACCTCTTTTCTGACCAGAAATCCAGCAGCTCTGGGTCTTGTCCCAGTTCCTTTAAGGCCTTTTTGGCCTCTTCTTCCTTCAATGGAGAACCATGATAGGCGGCCTTGTTCTCCATAAAAGAGATGCCCTTTCCCATGACAGTACGCATGACCAATACGGTTGGGCGATTGAGCACAAGGCCATCATGTGTCCAGGCCCTCTTTATGGCCTTGAATATAGTCTGGAAGTCATGGCCATCTGGTACATATATGACATTCCATCCTGCAGCCGCATACTCCTCTCTTACCCGGATAGGCATGACCTCTTCTGTGAGCCCTCCAATCTGGAGGTGATTTCTATCAACTATGCCGATCAGGTCTCCCTGTCCAAACTTTGTTGCAAACCGTCTGGCCTCAGATATCTGCCCTTTTTGCTGTTCTCCATCTCCCATGAGGACTATAGTCTTGCCTGGCCGCTTAAGGAGGTTTTGGGCAAGGCATATCCCTGTCCCTACTGACAGGCCCTGCCCCAGATTCCCGGTATTCCATTCTACTCCTGGTACGCCATGCTCTACATGCCCAGCACACGACGATCCAGCCCGACGGAATTCAGTAAGGAATTTCTCTTCTGTCAGATAACCAAATTCCGTGAGTACACTGTAGACACCTGGAGAGATATGCCCAATGCTGATCACCATCCGGTCGCGTCCTGGCCATAGAGGTTCTTTTGGACAGTGTCTGATGACACTATAGATGACGAGTAAGGTGTGGAGAGAAGAGAGAGAGCCCCCAGGATGTCCACTTCCAGCCAGGGTAGTAGAGAGGATAATGCGCGTGGCACACCTCTTCCACATATCCTGGAGCTGAGAGAGCTGTCCCTGTGTAAGTTCATTTTGGTTCTCTATATCTATATGAAACATTGATAAATACTCATTATTAATCGTAGTGTTCACAGACGGTTCAAGAGGAGGGAATGTAAACGCTTAGGATCAATCAACTATTTTTTATTCTTTTTTGCCCTGGATTCTGCCTGTCTGTCATAGGCCTTTATGACCTGGTCACTGATATCTATGTGGGGATTTATATAATATATCCCAGGCATATTCTTTTCCAGAATGAGGCCGTATCCATCCCTTTCTCCAATTTGGCCTACTACTTTCTGAATTTCCTTGAGTATTGGGTCCATGCACTTAGACTCTTCCTGGCGCATCTCGAACTGGGCATCATCACTTTGATCCTTGAAATCTCGGAGCTTCTTTTTGTATTCGCGTTCCTTTTCTATCCTGGCATCTTCATTCATCAGAGGGGCCTTTCTCTCAAGGTCTTGCTTAAAGGCCCTGATCTCCTTTCTCTTTTCCTCGAGTTTTTTTTGTAGGCTCTCAAACTTCTTATTGAGCCTTTCCATGACCCTTTTGCCAGGCCTGGAATTCCGCACCACTCTCTGCATATCAATTACAGCTATCTTTATCTGTGGGGTCTTTCCGGCCTCTACAACTGATCCGCTACAAAAGAAAGTAGCCACAAGGACAGTTACCAGCACAGCTAATGAACTCAGACAGTTCTTCAAAGCAGTTATTCCCCCTATCAGAAATAAAGACTACTCCACCTCACAACAGTAGTTATGCTATGTATGATATTAAAGGCCCTTCTGCCTACTTTATAATGACAAAGTCGTCTCTGCGGTTTTTTGCCCAGGCCTTTTCGTTGTGTCCCGGGTCTAGAGGCCTCTCTTCACCAAAGCTTATGGTCTTTATGCGATCAGGACTTACACCCATATTGACAAGATATGCCTGGGCGCTCTTGGCTCTCTTCTCCCCAAGGGCCAGGTTATACTCATTAGTACCCCGCTCGTCACAGTTTCCCTGGATCTCGATCTTGATTTCTGGATGGTCAAGCAGAAATTTGGCATTGTCCTCTATCCTGGTCTTCATGTCCTCCCGGATATTGAAACGGTCAAAATCGAAGTATATAGGCAGCATAGGGGCACTAGTCCTGCCCTCAGAGATGGCCTTCTCAAGACCAGCAGAGGGCCGCTCACCTGGAATCGTTGCCTCACTCACAGTGGCATTGGCCCCAGGCGCCTTTGATACAGGCCCTGTTGGGACCTCTTTGATCTGTTCAGCAGGAAGCGGCGCCTTTCCTAAGACCTTCACCGACTTCCTGGCACATCCAGACTCGATCAAGATTCCCACCCCAACCATCAATATCAACACCAGCATACAGACTTTGATCCCCAATTCTCTCCAATACATAGATACCTCCACTTAACTAGTCTAAGGCCCAAAAACCAAGTAAACCTTCTATATCAGTCAATTGCTTGAAAAGTCATATCTAATCTAATTTAGCAGAAAAGAGACAAAATTCAAGCTCTATAAAAGTCTATTTTTGATCTACTTGTCCCCCGGCCTGTAACTGTTTACGCCCCTGGCCAGTGATGGCTGGCGACACAAGGCTCAACAGGGGAGTGTAGACAGTTAGGTCGGCTTAGTGCTATCTATATATGACTCTATCCCATCTACAATACCCTGGGCGATCTGGCCTAGATAGCGATCATCTCTGAGTCGCTCTTCCCCCTGTCTGTTACTGATAAAGGAAGTCTCTATCAGCACAGAAGGCATTCTTGCTCCTATCAGGACAAAAAATGGGGCCTGCTTGACTCCTAGATCTTTTATTCCTCTATATCTCTTTCTGAGTCTATCTACAACTCCTTTCTCTATGCAGGCTGCCAGTCGTGAAGACTCATCGACCTTGGTGTTTTTTAATATCTTATTGAGGATCCCTCTAAGATTCCCTATCCTCTTTGTAGAAGAGGCATTCTCTCTGGCTGCCACTCTCATGGCTTCCTTATCTAGGGCAAAATTCAGGAAATAGGTCTCAACTCCATGGACCCTCCTGTCAGGCGATGCATTTGCATGGATAGATATAAAGAGATCGGCCTTTCTTGCATTGGCAATGGCAGTCCTCTGGGTAAGGGGGAGAAAGCGGTCTGTATTCCTGGTCAATATGACCTGGCAGCCCACCTCTCTTCTCAATAGTAAGGCCACTTTCTTTGCAATCTTGAGTACCACGTCTTTCTCTCTGAGACCTGTGGGGCCAGTAGCCCCTGGGTCTTTTCCACCATGTCCGGGATCTATCACCACTCGCCTTACACAGAGACCCAACTGCTGGGCAAGAGAGAGTTTCTCTCTCTTTTTGGATATGATCCTTTTATGGGGCCTGTGGACTGGCCAGGAGGCCTTCCGGAGATACCCCTCTCCAAAGACATCTACTACTATCCTAAAGGGGTTTTCCAGGTAAAAAGTCTTGGTCTTCCTGGCATCTCCAAGGTCAAATACCACCCGAACTATATGGGGTCTGAACTGGGCTATCCTGACCCCCTTAAGGAGTCCATTTTGGATAAGGATCTTATCTCTAAGTCCCTTTTTTTTATAGGCTGGACTGAGGTCCAGATAGAGCCGCCTTGAAGACCCCCTGGCCTTATTTGTAAGGAGATGACCCTCCTTATAGGATACAGGACCTGTGGTATTGATCACTATCCGTGTATAGTCTGGAGCAGACCAATGCCTTATCTCCTGGACCAATACAGGTCTTGCACCTGGAACAGCCCTTAATCTGCGTTGAGGATGATATCTCTTGGAACCCCTCTCTCTTCTATAGTGCAGGTGGCTGACCTTTCTGTAGGGTTTAGGCAATCTCCTCAGGGCCCTCCTGGCCACTTTGGCCTTGTCTCCTCCTGGATATAGCCTGAGTATCTGCTCTAAGGCCTTGCGTGCCAGTCTGGTCTTTCTCTCATGCCTGTAGATCTCTGCCAGGGCATAGAGTGCATCGTCTGCCAGGTGACTCCCTGGAAATCTCTGCAGCAAGACCTGATATCGTCTTATTGCATTATTGATGTCTCTCCTGTTCCCTGAATATCCATACAGTTCCCTATAACAACGCCCCATCATAAATAGGGCCTTGGGAGCTACATATCTATGATTGGGGTATGCAAGATATACCCTCCTCAACCTGTTTATTAGGTGGATCCAGGCCCTCCTGTCGGTGCGGAGGCGAGGACTCTTGACAAGGCGGTCATATCCGGCCCTGGCCTGGCGATAGGCAGACTCAGCTCTACCTATATGAGAGGTCTTCGCATTGGCCCTGGTGCATGAAGTGGCCAGACATAGCCCTATAATAAAGATGGCTATGATCAGCGATAGAGGTCTCTTTTGTGTATCAGACATATCCTGCAATATCACCTCTGATTCTTTTTTGCCATAGATTTGAGTTCAGATAGGTAGTTAAGGGCCTCAATGGGAGTTATATTATTGATATCAATAGAATACAGTCTCTCCCTGATCTCAGCTCCCTGGTCAATTATAAGGGGGAGAGACATCTGGGTCAGATATCCCTTGGGTCTCACCCTATCTATAGACTTAGCCCTCTTGTTGATTGAGGCCTTTTTCTCAATCTCCTTTAGGACCTCTTTGGCCCTCTTGATTACTGGCTCAGGTATACCTGCAAGTGCAGCGACCTGGATTCCATAGCTGCGGCTGGCTGCTCCATCTATCAATCTGCGTAAAAATACTATCTGACCTTCCCATTCCTTGATTGCCATGTGCATGTTGTGGACCTTGCGGTGTCTCTTGGTAAGCTCTGTCAGCTCGTGATAGTGAGTGGCAAAGAGTGTCTTTATTCCGGTTTTTAGCAGGTGCTCTGCTACAGCCCAGGCAATAGCGAGGCCATCATAGGTACTGGTTCCCCTACCTATCTCATCCAGGATTACCAGGCTTCGACTGCCTGCATTGTGAAGGATATTTGCCGTTTCACTCATTTCTACCATGAATGTGCTCTGGCCATGAGTCAGGTAATCTGTGGCCCCTACACGAGTGAAGATCTGGTCTACTATACCTATCCTGGCTGCCTCTGCTGGCACAAAACTCCCCATCTGTGCCATAAGCACGATGAGTGCAGTCTGCCTTAAGACCGTGGACTTACCTGCCATATTCGGTCCGGTTATGATAATGAGCTGAGAATCTTGCTGGTTTAGGTCTATGTCATTTGGGATAAATGCCTCCTTTATGGCATATTCCAGTACCGGGTGTCTTCCTTGACGTATAGATATCTCCTGGCCCTGATCCAGCTCTGGCCGCACATATCTATAGAGGTCTGCAGCCTCTGCAAGGGAAGACAGGCAGTCCAGTCTGGCAATGGCCGCTGCAGTCCCCTGAATACGGGGTCCAGCTGCAGCTACCTGGTGGCGTATGTCCTGAAAGATCTCATATTCAAGGGTCTGCCTGGTCTCCTGTGCAGTGAGGATCTTGGACTCTATTTCCTTTAATTCAGGGGTAATATAGCGCTCTGTAGACACCAGGGTCTGCTTCCTGATATAGTCCTTTGGGACCTCAGATGCCCGGGCCTTTGAGACCTCAATATAGTAACCAAAGACCCTGTTGAATCCGACCTTGAGGGATGGGATCTTGGTTCTCTCTCGCTCCCTGGCCTCTATCCCGGCAATAAAGGACCTGCCGTCTCTCTGAATGTGGATGAGCTCGTCCAGCTCTGGCCTGAATCCCTCCTTGATGAGTCTACCCTCTCTGAGGTGTATGGGACAGTCATCCCTCATAGAGCTCTCTATAATCTCTGCTATATCCTGGAGTGGGTCCAGGGCAGAGCAGATCTCCCTTAAGAGTCTTATATCTAGGGCCTCTTTCTGGATATCTGCTATAATGCCTTCAAGTATCTCTTTTATCTCTGGTATATGTATAATAGACCCCTTCAGGGCCAGGAGGTCTCTGCCGTTTGCAGTTCCAAGTATAGTCCTTGCCAGCAGTCTTTCGAGGTCGTGGACCTTACGCAGCTCTCCTATCAGTCTCTTTCGGACAGAGGCCTTGTCTTTGAGGGCCTCTACGGCAGATAGCCTGTTCTGTATCTTAGAGATGTCCTTTAGGGGATATAAGATCCACTTCTTGAGGAGACGCCCTCCCATTGGGGTCACAGTGAGGTCCAGGACCTCCAAGAGTGTGCCATGACGTCCATGGTCCAGGGAGTTCGTAAGCAGTTCCAGGTTCCGCTTTGTAGCCTCGTCTATGATGAGATAGTCGTTCAGGTGATATGGTCTGAGGCAGTTTATGTGAGAGGTCTCTTCCTTTTGGGTCTCAATTGTGTATGAAAGGAGTGCACCTGCCGCCCCTATGCCAGAACTGAATTCTCTCAGTCCAAAGCCGTCTAGAGAGAGGGTCTTCAGGTGCCTCTTGATATCCAAGCTGCTCCTGTCATTCTGCCACCATAGGTCTGGTCTAAAGCTCAGAAAGGCCTCTGGTATGGCCTGTCTTATCTGGGACACCAGGGGACTCTTCTTGAGGCCCTCTGGCAATAGGACCTCTGCAGGCTCCAGGCGAAAGAGCTCGGCAAGGACCTCTTTTACTCCAGGGAGTTCAGTCACCCTGAATTCTCCTGTGGAGATATCCAGGTAGGAAAGCCCCCATGGTCCTCTGTTGACTCCAGGTTTTATTGAGACCAGGAAATTATTGGCCTTGGCCCCTATACTCCCTTCTGTGGTGATGAGTCCAGGGGTCACTACCCGAACTACTTCCCTCCGGACCAGTCCCCTGGCCTTTCTGGGGTCTTCTGTCTGTTCACAGATTGCCACTCGATACCCAGAACGCACCAGCCTGGTCAGATAGTTCTCGGCTGCATGGACAGGGACCCCACACATTGGGATCCTCTCCTTTTCGTGTCTGTTCCTGGACGTAAGGGTAATCTCCAGGACCCTGGAGGCTATCTCGGCATCATCCAGAAACATCTCATAGAAGTCACCTATGTGAAAGAACAGGATTGCATCAGGATACCTGGACTTGATGTCCCTGTACTGCTGCAACATTGGAGTGAGATTAGATGTCTTATTTTTGTTCCCTTTTGGATTGAGTTCTTGCATATTCCAATCTCAGGTCGTTGGTGAGCGCTATCTTCTTGATATACTAGGGCCTGTGATATATTTTGGGACTTTACAGGCAGTCCACCAGAGAAAAGATTATAATGAATTATGGTTTTTTACAACTTTCTATGTTATTTCATTATGCAGAGGTAGAAAAGGGGTATTTTAGAGTACCCGTTTACATCCCTTCCTGTTGCAACCGTCCAGGGGGAATGTGAAGGGTTACGTTTTAGAGGTATTCATCATCTACAGATCTGGACCCAAAGATATCATGGATTCTTTCAAGGGAGACTTTGAACGAATTGAACAGGTATTAAATAGACATTTTAGCTCTCATGATCCCTTTATCAATAAAGTGATTCAATACATCCTCTTTGCAGAAGGGAAACGTTTGAGGCCCTTGCTTACTGTATTTTCGGCAAGGCTGTGTGGAAAGAGCGATGATGCAGTCTATAACCTTTCAGTAGTCCCGGAATACCTCCATGCTGCCAGTCTCCTTCATGACGATGTGGTAGATGGAGGAAAGATGCGCAGGGGAAGGCCCCCGGCATATAAGATATGGGGAAATAAGACCGCGGTCCTGGTAGGTGACTTCCTCTTTGCAAAGGCCATTGACCTCGCAAGCCGATTTGGAATAATCAGTATTGCAAGGACCATTGCAGAGACGGTTGCCCTGATGTCTGAGGGGGAGATTGTACAACTCCTACAGATGGAATCCCAACGTTTTGACGAAGAGACCTATATGGAGATTATTTACAAGAAGACCGCGTCTCTGATCTCTACTTCCTGTCGGATCGGGGCACTCCTTGCCGGGGCAAGAGAGGACAAAGTGAAGGCCCTTGGTGAGTACGGCCTCTATCTAGGCCAGGCATTTCAGATAATTGATGACATCCTGGATTATACTGCAGAACCAGAGGAATTGGGGAAGGCCTTAGGTACAGATCTTGCGGAAGGAAAGCTTACACTGCCAGTAGCTGTGGCCATCAAAAAGGCGTCTAAGAACGATAGAGAGAGGCTGCTTAAGATACTCAGGGAGGGAGAACCCTCTCATGAAGAATTTGTATGGGTAAGTGATATCTTAATCAATACTGGGGGGACAGACTATGCCAGGCGTCAGGCAAGGGCCCTGATCAGGTCGGCCTGTAAGGCCCTAGAGGTCTTTTCTGAATCCAAGACCAGGGAATCACTCCGAGAGCTTGCATGGTTTGTCCTGGATCGTCGTAAATAGGCTGACATGACTAATAAGGATGTCCTAAAGGGCCTGATCCTTATAGGAGGGGCAGGTGTCCTGGCAACAGGTGCATATGAGGTCTTTTCTCCCAAGGCCACTCTGTGGGGCAGGGTATTGACCCACGGCCCAAGGAGCGTATCTGCTGTAGGGCTGGTGTTCGACCGCTGTCCAAACAGTATGACCGAGGCTATCTGCAGACATCTGCATGAACTTGAAGCCCCAGTTACTTTTTTTATAGAAGCTAAAAGGGCCAGACGCAATCCCAGGTCTTTACGTCCATTACGGGCATTTGAGGTGGGAGTCCACGGAGAGGACTACAGTGCCCTTATCTTCCGAAATAGAGGGGAGCTGAGACAGAAACTCAGGCCCTGTCTGACAATAGCAGGCGATCTCCAGGGCAGAAAGGCCCGGTTTCTGATGCCTCCCCATGGATGGAAGGACCTCAGATTAGTAAAGGTGGCAAGGGAACTGGGTCTCTCTGTGGTCAATCCATCCCTTGAGCTCAGATGGTCCAGGGATGTCTCCTATAGTGATTCTGTGAGGCATCTCTTGAGACGAACAGGCCCAGGAGACATCATCCTCGTAGAGAATGATCCCATAAGATCACCTCCTCTGTCCTCTTTTATAGGACTGCTCACCATGCTGATTACTGGCATCAGGGACAAGGGCCTCAAGATCTGGGGGCTAAGTCCCCTGGTCAGCTATCAGGCTTAAGATATCAGTTTTAGTCCGATGTAACTTCTCAATAAATGGAGAGCTATATGAATAGAGAGATATTCAGGCAGTACGATATCAGGGGGAGGGTAGGTGAGGACCTGAGCGAGGAACTAGTAGAGAATATCGGTCGGGCATACGGGACCTATCTCAGAAATAGGGGGCTGAAAGAGATAACCTGCTGCAGAGATGGGAGAACGCACTCCCTGTGGATACAAAAGGCACTTATTCATGGGATCTGTTCTACTGGCTGTAGTGTGATAGATATAGGTGAGGGACCAACTCCCCTTCTCTATTTTTCCATATTCCACCTGAAGTCTGATGGTGGTGTGCAGGTAACTGGGAGCCACAATCCACCTGAGTTCAATGGCTTTAAGATGTGCGTCAAGACTTCTACTCTATATGGCTCCCAGATCCAGGAACTGAGAGAGATTATAGAATTGGGTGATTTTGTCTCTGGAGAGGGAGATGTAGAGACACATGATGTGCTTGAGGCCTATCTCCACTATATGAGAGAGAACATAGATATTGTCTCTCCTCTAAAGATAGTGCTAGATGCAGGAAATGGCGTAGCAGGTCCTGTGGCCCCCAGGGCCTTTGAGGATCAGGGCTGCCAGGTCTTCCCCATGTACTGCGATGTAGATGGGACCTTTCCAAACCATCACCCAGATCCGACTGTTCTGAAGAATCTGGAAGACCTTAGACACAGGGTACTAGAGATAGGGGCTGATGCCGGCATGGCCTATGATGGCGATGGAGACCGTCTGGGCGTTGTAGATGAGAGGGGAGAACCTATATTTGGGGACAGGCTCCTTACCATATTTGCAAGGAGTATCTTGAAGGAGCATCCTGGGACTTCTGTGATAGGGGAGGTCAAGTGCTCTAGTAGCCTCTATGACGACATCTCGTTACATGGTGGAAGGCCTATCATGTACAAGACAGGCCATTCACTTATAAAGCATAAGATGCAGGAGGAAAAGGCACTCCTTGCTGGAGAGATGAGCGGTCATATCTTCTTTGCCGATCGTTATTTTGGCTATGACGATGCCATCTATGCCTCGCTGCGTCTAGGAGAGATAATGGCACTGAGTAACAGACCCCTCTCTGGGCTATTAGAGGACATCCCAAAGACCTATTCCACTCCTGAGATCAGGATAGCCTGTCTGGATAAGGACAAGTTCCAGATAGTGGAGGAGGCAAAGAATTGGTTCAAGACCAGGTACAAGACTATAGATGTAGACGGTGTCAGAGTGGTATTTGACGATGGTTGGGGACTCATAAGGGCATCAAATACCCAGCCAGTCCTGGTATTTCGTTTTGAGGCAGCCAGTCCAGCTAGACTCAAGGAGATTCAGGGACTCCTGGAGGACAGGGTAAAGAAGATAATGGCTGATAGAGAGAAATGAGTGACTCTTGAAACCCTTCAAAAGGCCACTGCTGACCAGGGGAATGTGAACAGTTACATCCAGTCCTTGATTTCTGCCCTCTGATATCCTTCCTGTTGGACAGTCAGGTCCAGGTTGATGGTAAGACCTGGATGTTTCTTGAACTC
>JALTHG010000039.1 GCA_027004715.1 Deltaproteobacteria bacterium | reverse complement strand
GACCCTTTTGCCTGGACAGGGCCTCTTCATCTCCAAGGCTCTTTGCCGCACTCTTTACAATACCACGCTTAATAGTATAGGTCTGTTTGCTGAAGCCGCCAAGGAGCGCCCTGTCGCTTATGAGGTTTATAAGCCGGGGAATCCCCCTGGAGTATCTGAATATCAGGGAGATAGCAGACCTGGGAAAGACAATATTCCCCTCTGAACCCGCCACCATCAATCTGTGCTCAATGTATTTTTTGGTCTCATCTCTGGTCAGGGGCCTCAGGGAGTATCTTACTGATATCCTCTGGTTCAGTTGCCTCAGCACTGGCAGATTGATCTTATTTTTGAGCTCTGGTTGGCCTACTAATACGATCTGAAGCAGTTTTTCCTTTTCTGTTTCCAGGTTGGAGAGCAGCCTTATCTGCTCCATGACAGGAAGTGAGAGGTTTTGTGCCTCATCGATGATCAAGACCGCGCCACCGCCAGAGGCGAGCTCCTGGAGCAAAAATTCATTCAGCCTGTCGACGATCTCCTTCTTGCTCTCGCTGGAAAAGGCGATCCCGAATTCAGAGATGATAGTCAAGAGCAGCTCTCTTTCTGACATCTGGGGATTCAGTATCAGGGCCGTCTTGATCTGGCTGTCCAGCCTCTCCAGGAGGGCACGGCAGATAGTGGTCTTTCCTGTACCCACATCCCCGGTAATCAGCATGAAGCCTTCCCTCTGGGTAATACCGTAGATCAGGTGTTCCAGGGCAAATCTGTGTGACTCGCTCAGATACAGGAATCTCGGATCAGGGGTCAGGCTGAAGGGCTTTTCTTTAAGGCCATAAAAGTCTTTATACATCCTCTTTCTTCTGCCTCAAAATTTGTTTTCCAGGCCCTCGAGTTCATCTTTGGATAAAGAGGCCACACTCCTTCCTACTACAACCGTTGGAGTCAGGAGTATCACCAATTCTGTCTTCTGCTTTTCTCTCTCTGTCCTGCGAAAGAGGCTGCCAACGCCTGGGATATCGCCCAAAAATGGGACCTTTGTAATGGTCTTGTTCTTCTTGTCCTGCATCATCCCGGCAATGATGATTGTCTGTCCGTCCCTGGCCCTGACCACTGTATCGGTCTCTCTGACATCTATCACTGGCGCAGTGGCATATACCTCTCCCTTCATTGTAAAGTTTTCGACCTTTACCAGATTGGTGACAGATGGGTGGATATGCATGGTAATTGTCCCATCTCTGTCGATCTGGGGGGTCACATCCAGCACCACCCCCACTGTAACGGTCTGGGGAGTGACACCGGTCAGCACCGATCTTGTGGTGCCGGTCAACTGGTCCCTCTCTACGCTATAATCAGGCTGGAAAAAGACCTCGTCCCTCCCGACCTTGATAACGGCCTTCTGGTTATTCAGCGTAGAGATCTTGGGACTTGAGAGGACATTGATCTTGCCCTGCTGGGCCATGGCATCCAACAGGGCAGCAAAATCCCTGCCTGCAAGCCCTATCTGGAATACACCCGTCTCAGGGCTCAGGGCCTGGGCAAAGCTCCTGCCCCCTACAAGGGTACCATGGAGCCCCCCTGTCTTTCCCATCTTGGAAATCGCACTCCAGTCCAGTCCCATCTTATACTGGTTGGACAATGTCACCTCCACTACCTTGGCCTGGATCATTACCTGCCTGTGGATAGACCCCTCCACCCTTTCCAGAAAGGCGGCAATCCTGTTCAGATTCTTCGGATAGTCAGTGACCAGAACAAGATTGGAGAGCTTATTGATCACCAGATTCCCTTTCTTGGAAATCATGGTCTTGAGTCCTGTCTCGATCTCCTTCCAGAGATCAGCAGTATCAGGTCCTGTTTCTATAGTGCTTCCGCCTCTTCCCTCTCCACTGGTGCCGCCCCATGTAGCTGTGCCCCCTGTAGTTGTGCCCCCTGTAGTTGTGCCTGTATAGTTACTGATGCCGGTCACTGCATTGAGCGTGCTGGTCCCCTTACGTATAGTCGAAATATAGTTGAGGGTAAATATCCTTGTTATCATCTTCGGCATACTCACCCTGATGATATTCCCTTCTATCCTATACTCTGCCCCTACCAGGGATGTGAGTGTATCCAGTGCCTCTTTCAGGTCGACATTTCTGAGGTCCACAGTGACCTTGCCTGAGACATCGGGATCGACCACTATGTCATACGGTATCTGACGAGACAGGGCCAGAAAGAGCTGGTCGATCTCCTGATTCCGGACAGAAAAGGAGAAGAGCTGCTCAGCCGTCTTTTTGGGCTCCATCTTGTCCACCACCAGCCCTTTAAGCCTCTCTCCCTCAGGCAGAGACACAGAGACCCTGGGCCTTGGTTGGACTGAAGGTCTCTTTAATGGGCCCTTTAAGCGAGGAGTGGACACCCTGGGGGCAGGGCCACAGCCATAGAGAAAAAGGGACAGAACGACAATGACAATTGAACTGAATTTCATCTTATCCCCTTCCCTGTCTCTATAGGGATCGATGGTTGTTTCAGCCTGATGACAGTGTTCCCCAATTTTCCACCCAGGACCACATCAGACCGGTTGATCTTGAGGACCTTCATGCCCCTGATGTAGTCACCCACTGTCACGATGTAGTCATCTATGATCGCTACCCTGTCTGTGCCGCTGATCAGGATCGACTTCAGGTCCCACTGGGGAATTGGGGTCTTATTGGTTACAGGGGCCGTCTTTCCCTGGATGGAGGCTATCTCTTCCCTGGTCAGGAAGGGATTTCTTCCCCACAGGCCTCTATCTATATCTATCCCAAAAGAGCTACCTGTCAAGGCAATAAACAGGATGCAGAGGCACAGGACATTTCGTACTGCAACCCTCTGCTCAAGCCCTAAAGCGCAATTCATCCCCTGTCCTCTGACTTCTGACCCCTGACCTCTGACCCCTGTCTATAGTATACTACTAATACCATATCTACAGAAATCATGGGAAGACTCCTCTTGATGACCAGTGAGTCTATCTCTACAAAGCGGCCAATGCCCTGAATTTCCTGCAGGAAATAGGCAAGGTCCCTAAATCTTGAGTGAAAGGATATGCCTATAGAAAAGTGGCTAATATCTCTGCCAGGGAGCACCGACAACTCTGGAGAGGCCTGTTTTTCTCCTTCAATGACATTGGGGCTGAGCTTATTAGTGTCCTTAAAGGTGATGTCCTGGATATTTAGGTCCCTGGCCAGGCGGGCTATCTCACGGATCAGTCCAGAATAGTCCTTCTCATAAGGGATCAAGACCCTGAGCCTTGACTCCAGGTCTCTCTGTCTCTCTTTTGCCTCTTTTGGGGAGATCCATGTCCCGTTTGTCTCCTGTATCTGGACCTCATCCTGCCTTATCCTGGCCTTGATTTTCTCCATCTCTCTGATCTTGTGGATATATATATAGCAGACCAGGAAAATGAGACAGGCAATCGCCACTCCAACGCCTGCCTTTTTTGCAAGATCACTTGACAGATTGAGATCATCAAGCCTCTCTTTTAAGTTGAAACCTGATTTCAAAATTGACCCTGCTCCTCTGGTTCTTGGTCCTGATTATATTGATCGGCATAAGTTCAATGTGAGAGAAGAGTGGAGATGATCTGAACTGTGAATAGAAGCGATTAAATATCTCCTGTGCAGCAAATGCATCGACTGCATTTATCTCTCCATTGATGCTTACCTGCATACCCCCTTCCATCCTCTCTGCCTTGAGGGAGAGAAATATCATCTCATCAGGGACGATCAGGCTCAGAAACTGAAATGCCCTCAGATAGGGAACCTGTCCATACTCTGCCTGTTGAACAAAAGAGAGATACCTGTTGTAGAGGTCTTTCTGCCTCTCTATAGTCCTTGCCTTTTCCAGGATGGCCTCTTTCTGCCGAAGGATTGCCTTTAGGGATGCAGTATGCCAGGACAACCCTGCATAGCCTGTCGCCAATATACTGGCCAGTGCCAGAGACAGGGAGGTGATATACAGCCTCTTTCTTCGTGTCTTGATCTTCTCAGGGACAAGGTCTATCAGC
>JALTHG010000038.1 GCA_027004715.1 Deltaproteobacteria bacterium | reverse complement strand
CTCTCTTGTCTGGAAACCACTCAAAGGCATCAAAGCCGTTGGTCACTGCATACTCAAAGGGCTCCATTATACTTGGGGCAGAGAAGGCGCTCTGGTTGCCAATCCGGATATGCACTTTTCTATTCATCTTCAGTATTTAATTATACCAATCCCTATATCACTGCTGAAAGCCGCAGGTCAAGAAATTTTCAATTTTAGTAACTTCTCAACCCAAACCCTCACCCCTGGGGAGAGGGCAGGGTGAGGGGGCGAGGGCATCTTGGGAAAAGAAGCACCCGTGACCGGTTACCAAAATGGGAGCCTCCACTTATTGAGAAGTTGCCAATTTTCTTCATAACTGTCTGTACCCTCAGTAAACTTGTGAGATGCACAATCTGGGTCTATAGAGTAGGCTATTGGCCAATGTTCAGACCTGAGATGAGATATAGGTATAGACTTTAAGGGTAAAACCTTACATCTGCCTGAAGATAATGTTAAAGATCGATCGAGCTGGTGAACTGGCAGTAGCTGCACTCCTGGTCTCTATGGCCTCTGGCTTTATTGTGGCCTATCACTATGACGTGGCAGATCCATTTGCCTCTAGTGTCGCCATTGAGGCAATCCTTCCCTTTGGTGCCTTCTGGAGGGCCCTGCATTTTTGGGCAGGCCAGGCCTTCCTGCTTTTCCTTATCATCCATTCGTGGCAGAGTATCAGTGACCTGCCAGGGGTCTCAAGACGGGCCTCTGGCCGCAGACAGTGGCTTGTCCTGAGCCTTACCATCCCCATAGCAATCATTACTATATTTACTGGATATGTACTGAGATATGATGGCACAGGACAGGCGGCAAGTAGAATTGCCGAGCACCTCTTGTTGAAGATTCCTGGGATCGGTGAGGGGCTTGATCGCTTTCTAATGGCGATAACAGACGATGGCCTGAGCCGTGTCTATGTGGTGCATGTGCTCTTTAGTGTAGTCCTGTGGTGGCTCGGCACCTGGTACCATACACATAGGGTAATCCTGAGACGCAGGCCCTTTTTAGGTCTCCTGATGGGTTGTATCGCCATGGCCATACTGTTCCATGCCCCTATAGATCTGCCAGATAGAAATGTCGGCCTGATACAGGGTCCCTGGTTTTTCCTGGGGATACAGGAACTCCTGCGACACCTTCCACCACTTGAGGCCGGTATCCTCTATCCATTAATCCCAGTGGTTGCATTTGCGGCCTTGCCCTGGACAGGTAAGAGAAAGGTAGCAAACTGGATACTGATAGTCTGGCTCTTGACTTACTGTGGTCTGAGTCTTGCTGAATGTCTGAAGTCGCTATGATGTCAGAGATCAGATTTTGTCCTTGACTCAGGCACTGGTCTCATGTAATAAAGAGCTGTCTTTGTTTCTCCTTGCCCTGATAGTTTATCCGAATTGGCAGGGCCAGATATATGTCCGAGAGGAGACTGTATGAAATTACGATATTATGAGACATTTTATCTACTCCATCCAGACCTTACTGAAGAAGACCGGGCAGCTATCTCTGAAAAGTTGCAGAGGATTGTCATGGATAGAGGGGGCCAGATAGTAGAGATCAGTCCCTGGCCTCTGCAGAAATTGGCCTACAGGGTAAAAAAGCAGACCCAAGGCTATTATGTGTTGATGCAGTATGGTGCACCTCCTGACGTCATCTCAGACCTCACTACAACTATGCGCCTGGACGACAGGGTGCTAAAATTTATTACTGTAAAAAAGGCAGAGAGGTTTGACCCAAAGGCACTTGCCAAGGCCAGAGAGAATCCTGTCCCCCCTGAATCTGGTGATGAGGAGGCCACAAATCCTGTCCAAGACCCTGAGACTATAGAGGAATAGACAAGAATGCAGACAAAATATATCCCCAGACACAGTAGGCGTGTATATGTACGCAGGAAGGTCTGCCGTTTCTGTGCAGACAAGGCCCTGACTATAGACTATAAAGACTTTCGGACCCTGAAGCACTTTATTACAGAGAGGGGAAAGATCCTGCCCCGTCGTATAACCGGGACCTGTGCCAGGCACCAGAGACAGTTGACAAATGCCATTAAACAGGCCAGAATAATGGCTCTATTGCCATTTACTTCTGGCCATGAGTTGAATGGCTAGCTGATGCATGGTAATTGTTCACATCACTGAAACCCTTCAAGAGAGGGCCCTGCTGGCTTGGGATGTGGACGGTTACGGACTGCATGACTTGAGGTATTATCACCAAAAGAGCAGTTGTCTAGATCTCAAAATCTCTCAATTAGATGGGCTATAGTTATTGTCCTCCTCCTTGTGCCTTTAGAGATTACAGGGCTTGCACCTCTTTCTCAACTGGTAGTACCTGGGCTCCTGGTCCCTGTTACTGAAGGTCTTGAGCTTGGGCTTGCGAATTCAATTGTTGGTGTGGCCTTTGTCTTTGGTGTCCTGTTCTGCTGGCTGTCTCGAAGGCCAGAGGCCTTGGTGTGGCTGATACAGACCGCAGGTCTCACCATCATATTTGTGGTGGCAAGGAGACAGGGGTGGTCTGGGATCAAGGCCATCCTGGCAGGTCTTGTATTTCTCTGTCTGACATTCTTAGTATTGCTCGGCATAGGGTCAGGACATGGCCTGGTAGGAGGATATAATGATCTGGTACAGGCGGTGTCTAAGGAGATAGATCAGAGCCTGGCACTCTACAGAGAGACATCGCCTGCTGCATATAAGGCAGATATAAAAGAGGGATTCTTGTGGTTTCGATCAACTGTAATATATTTTTTGCCTGGGCTGCTGGCATTGGTCTATCTGTTCACCAGCCTGACCAATATCTTGATAGCAAGGATGTATCTGGCCATAAGGCTCAAAGTTGATGCCTTTGGTCCTGCCTTTATAGAATGGAAGCTGCCATATCAACTGGTATGGGCGACAATAGTGGCTGGTGGACTGGCCTTTTTAGGAAAAGATATTTACAAAGTAGAGGGTAATAATGCCCTGTTGGTACTGGGTGCCATGTACTTTTTGCAGGGGATTGCAATACTTGCCTTTTACTTTAGACGATTCAAGGTCCCCAGATTTGTCCGTTGGATTATATATATATTGCTGACTATCCAGTGGTATGGTCTATTGATTCTTGTCATTATAGGGCTGTCAGATGTATGGTTTGATTTCAGATCCAGGACAGCTATCTGAATAGTCTGGAGGTCATCAAACAAATTCCCCGGAGGTTTCAGGCTAATGGAAGTCATCCTTAAAGAGAGTATCCCTTCTCTGGGCAAGGCCGGAGATATAGTAAGGGTAGCAGACGGTTATGCCCGCAATTTTTTGATCCCAAAGGATAAGGCCGCACTTGCCAACAGAAAAAATATCTCTCAGCTCGAGCATCAGCAGGAACTCATCATACTGAGGGCTGCCAGGAGAATAAATGAACTCGAGGCACTGGCCACTCAACTTGCCAGGCTGGATATCAAGATTCCAGTCCGGGTAGGTAAAAAAGAGAAACTCTATGGCTCAGTCACCAGCATGGACATATCTAGGGCCATAGAATCGCAAGGTTACACAATCGATCGAAAAAAGATACAGATGGATGAACCAATCAAGACCCTTGGTGAGTTTGAGGTCCCTATAAAACTCAGCCCAGAAGTCAGGGCTACTGTCAAGATAAACGTAGTCTCAGAGGAGTCCATATCCTCAGATGCCCAGGTCTGATGCTGTTAGAGGCAATATATCTTTAAGGTCCTTAAGGGCCACTGCTCAATCCACTTACAGGCTTCCGCCACAGAATATAGAGGCAGAGCAGTGTGTGCTTGGTGGCATACTCATAGAAAATCAGGCCTTACTGAAGGTCATTGATTTCTTGCACCCAGAGGACTTCTACAAAGAGGCACATGGAATCATCTATGAGGCCATGCTTGAACTCTTTGATCGAAATGAGCCCCAAGACCTCGTGACTGTATACAATATCCTGAAGTCCAAGGGAAAGCTCGAGGCAGTAGGCGGGGCTGCCTACCTTGCAGAGATTACAGAGACCGTGCCAGTAGCTACCAATATCGGCTACTACGCCAAGATCGTCTACGACAAGGCCATCCTTCGCAGACTCATCCAAAAGGCCTCAGATATAGTTGGCATGTGCTATGGAGAGACAGGAGATGTGGATGATGTCCTGGAGTCTGCAGAGGCAGGCATATTTGAGATCTCTCAGTCCCATGTCCGACAGTCCTTTCACCCCCTCAATAGCCTGATAAAGCAGGGCATCAAGAATATAGAGGACCTCTATGAACGCAAGGAGCTGATCACAGGGGTGCCCTCTGGCTTTACAGAGGTGGACAAGCTGACCTCTGGGTTCCAGCCTTCTGACCTCATAGTCATTGCAGGACGTCCTAGCATGGGAAAGACGGCCTTTGCCTTAAATATTGCACAGCATGCGGCTGTTAATAAAGGTATAGCTGTTGCGATCTTTTCTCTGGAGATGTCCAAAGAGCAGTTGGCTCTCAGGATGCTGTGCTCAGAGGCCAGGGTGGATGCGCAGAAGGTAAGGACGGGTTTTCTGGCTGAAAAGGACTGGCCAAGGCTTATAAGGGCCGCAGACTATCTCTCCAAGGCCCCAATCTTTATAGACGATACCCCTACCATCTCTGCCTTAGAGGTAAGGGCCAAGGCCAGGAGACTTAAGAGTAAATATAATCTGGGACTGGTGATAGTGGATTACCTGCAGCTCATGAGGGGACGTGGTCACAATGAGAGACGAGAGCAGGAGATCTCTGATATTTCAAGGTCACTTAAGGCAATGGCCAAGGAATTGAGCCTTCCAGTAATAGCCCTGTCCCAGCTCAACCGCAAGGTAGAAGACAGACCTGTTAAGATACCACAGATGTCAGATCTAAGGGAGTCAGGGGCTATAGAACAGGATGCCGATATCATTGCCTTTATATACAGGGACGAGGTCTATAACCACTCTGAAGAGAACAAGGGTCTGGCAAAAATAATTATAGCCAAACACAGAAACGGGCCAACTGGTCTTGTAAAACTGGCCTTTGTGGACAGGTATGCCAGCTTTGGCAACCTCCAGGAGTAGGGGCTACACATTTGACATCAAGTGTATAGGGTAATTCTCTCAAAGACCTCTGCCAGGCCTATCTCTGCCGATGGCTCTGATAGGCATTTCTTTAAGATCTGGTGGGGGGATAGGACTGCGCTGGCAATTGAACCTCCTCCAGGAAATAGGGGAATTCGCGAGGCCGAGAGCTATGTGGCTATTGGAAGACATCTGGCCATGGCCGGGGTCCCTGTGCCTGAGATATATGCATTTGATAGAGAGACAGGGGTAATCGTGCTGGAATACCTTGGAGACAGGTGCCTGCAGACAGAAGTCCTGGCCCTGATCTCTAGAGGGGATTGGCATAAAGTCAAGGCCCTCTATCAAAGGGCTATCTCTATCCTGGCAGAGATGCAGGTGATAGGCAGACAGGGATTTGACGTCACATGGTGCTGTGAGTCCCAATACTATGACAGCAGGCTGGCCATGGAAAAGGAGGCCTTCTACTTTTTGTCTTTCTTTGTACAGGGATTTATGGGGCAGGCCAGGACACCAGGAGTGGAAGATGAGCTCAGGAGACTGGCACTCCAGGTAGACCTGATCAAGGACAGAGATTTCTTTCTACATCGAGACCTTCAGTCACGCAATATCCTCGTCCAAGACAGCACCTTAAGGGTAATAGACTTCCAGGCTGGCCGCCTGGGTCCCCTTGGATATGACCTTGCAGCCCTGATCCTGGATCCATATGTGGCTCTGCCCAGGGCTATATACTCTGAGCTTATATCTATCTATCTGGAGAGACTTGCGGCCTTGGGGGTTGTATTGGAGCCAGACGACCTCGAGAGAGAATTCCTCCTCCTGGCCCTATTGCGCACCATGCAGACGCTTGGGGCCTATTCATATCTATATCTGGTAAAGAAGAGGGCCTTTTTTCTCCCCTATATCTCTCCTGCACTCTCAAATCTAAAGGCACTGCTCAATCACAACTCCTTTGAATGGATGGTCCAGATGAGGTCTTTAGTGGCCGATCTTACATTATCTCAAGACAGTGGTCATAAGGAGGGGATGTGAGTGGTTATGTCATAATAATGTGATAATTTCTGACAGGTCCTATTAATCAAAGGGATCTCTCAAAAACACGGTCTGTTCTCTGGCAGGCCCGACCGAGATCAAGACTATAGGTATACCGGCTATCTCTTCTATGGCCTTGAGATAGTCTCTGGCCTCTTTTGGCAGGTCTTCTAAGGACCTTATCTGGCTCAGGTCCTCGTGCCAGCCAGGCAGGGTCTCATAGATTGGCCATATTGCCTCTACTGCCCAAATATTGCTGGGCATGTGCAGGTGTCTGGTCCCTGAGAACTCGTATTCAGTACAGATATTGAGAGGATCAATGCCACTCAGCACATCTAGCTTTGTGATGGCCAGGCCATCCAGGCCATTTATGCGGACTGCATCCCTCAGCACTACACCATCAAGCCACCCACAGCGGCGACGTCTCCCTGTAGTTGCACCAAACTCTGCCCCCTTTTTCTGCAGATAGTCTCCCAGTGTGTCAGCCAGCTCAGTGGGAAATGGGCCACCACCAACCCTGGTAGTATATGCCTTACATATGCCTATGACCTTGTCGATCTTACTGGGACCTATGCCTGCCCCACAGCATGCAGCCCCAGCCACGGTATTAGAGGAAGTGACATATGGATAAGTCCCATGATCTATATCCAACTGGGTGCCCTGTGCACCCTCAAAGAGCAGGCTCTTTCCATTGCGCAGTGCCTCATCGATCAGTATAGAGACATCGTCAACAAAGGGGGCAAGACGCCTGGCATACTCCCGGAATTCTCTAAAGATATCCCTGACAACAAGGGGTTCTGCATTCAGCCTCTGGGTCAGGATGAAATTCTTTTCCCTTACATTATATCTGAGTTTTTCTCTGAAGAGATCTAGATCCAGCAGGTCACCTACCTTGATGCCGTTTCTGGCTATCTTATCTTCATAGCAGGGCCCTATACCCCGGCCTGTAGTCCCAAGCTTTTTCCCTTCGGGCCTGGCATTTTCTATGGCATGATCCAGGGCCTTGTGATAGGGCATTATCAGATGTGCATTTGAACTGAGCCGCAGCCTCTCAGGATCCACTGTTATCCCCCTTGAGCTGAGTTCCTCGATCTCTTTGATAAAGACCGAAGGATCAAAGACGACCCCATTCCCAATCAGGCAGACCTTATTGCCATGCAGGATTCCAGAGGGAATCAGGTGACAGATAAATTTTTTGCCGTCTACTAGCAGTGTATGGCCTGCATTATTACCACCCTGAAAACGCACTATGACATCGGCACGCTCAGCCAACAGGTCTACGACCTTTCCCTTACCTTCATCGCCCCACTGTGTCCCTACCACTACTAATGTTGACATAATTTCCCATCTCCTTTGTTTTTCTATAGATGTCCCATTCCCTCCTGTTGAACCGTTTACGTGGGATGTGGACAGTCACGTTTTTTGGTCCACTAACATACCAATTTATTACAAAAAGTCAAAGGCATGAGGCCCTAAACACAGTTATACACAAATTTTGTAAGCTGTTTTTTAGTAACTTCTCAATAAGTCCTGGCAATACAGTGTCTCTCCTCACCCAAACCCTCTCCCTCTGCGAGAGGGCAGGGTGATGGGGCGAGAGCATGTTGAAAAAAGAAGCACCCTGTAATCGGTTACCAAAAAAAGCCTCCACTTATTGAGAAGTTACGTTTTTTTATTGAAAATTAACCAAATTAGTAGTAGAAATAGGTCTGATCTGAGTTATAATTCTGTATTATGCAGCAGCAAAAAATGGACATTCCTAAGACCCATAGCACAGGGGCCCACAGACGCAGGGAAAAGAAAAAATTTCGTTGCCATATCTGCGGTAGAGAACTGCCTTTCTGCTGGAATTGTCCGTGTGGTTTCCAGATCTGTGATGACTGCCTCAGAGAGAATATGTGGGGCATGAGTAATGGTATAGTATGGATCTGCCCTGACTGTGGACGCATAAGGAGCTTTTAACCTCTTGACCGGCTACGTAGACATCAGATCTGATCTCCAAGTCTCTCTGCCTCTTCTACCATCTTGTCTATGAGGTCCAGCCCCTGGTGCCAGAAGTCAGAATGGTGCAGGTCTATGCCAAAGGGCCTAAGGAGTTCATAGGCCGTGTCACTACCTCCAGCAGACAAGAGGTCCAGATATAAGGGGACAAAGTCTTCTCCCTCCCTTTTGTATATGGCATATAGAGATAAGACCAGGAGTTCGCCAAAGGCATAGGCATATACATAGCCTGGTGCATGGACAAAGTGACTTATATAGGACCACCATATGCCATAGTCATCGGTCAAGGTCACACTGTCACCAAACATTGCTCTCTGGGTCTGGAGCCAGAGATCAGAGAATTTGTCTGGAGACAGCTCTCCCTCTGTACGCCGCCTCTTATGGATTTCGTCCTCAAACCTGTTCATGGCCACCTGACGGAATACAGTTGCAAATATGGACTCTAGCTTGGCGGCAATAAGACCCAATTTCTCTTTTGGGCTCTCAAGGCCTTTTATTATATCCTTAAATACCAACATCTCACCAAAGACCGAGGCAGTCTCTGCCAGGCTCAAGGGGGTACTGCTGTTGAAATAGCCCTGCCTGCCAGCCAGGACCTGGTGAATGCCGTGACCGAGTTCATGGGCCAGGGTCTCTACATCTCTGAGATTCCCAACGTAGTTCAGGAGCACATAGGGATGGACCTGTGGGACGACTGGGTGTGCAAACGCACCTCCTGTCTTTCCAGGCAGTACAGGTGCGTGTATCCAATGCTCTTCAAAAAAGCGTCTGGCAATAGAGGACATCTTGGGAGAAAATCTTTTGTATGCATTGAGCACTATCTCCCTGGCCTCTTCCCACTTAACGACCCGCTGTGGAAGATAGGGCAAAGGGGCATATCTGTCATAGTCAAAGAGTTCTTCCAGACCTAACAGACGCTGTTTCAGTCTATAGTAACGCTGGACTATATCGTATCTATCGGTTACAGCAGTGATCAGGGACTCTACTGTGGTATCATCCAGTTCATTTGCAAGATTCATGGAGCTGATCCAGTCAGGATAGTCTCGTAGCCTGTCATCGATCATCTTGTCTGCAAGGACAGTATTAAAGATATGGCAGAGTATATAAGACTGACTCCTCAGGCCATCTGTGAAGTCCTTTGCTGCTATCTTCCTGAGACCCCGGTCTGGAGAGTAGAGGTCGCTCAGGACCTCTTGCTGTGTACGCATCTTTTTGCCAAAGCGTTGGATAGCCATGACCTTTTCAAAGAGCTCTATCCAACTCGAATGTCTGACAGGACTGGTCTCGATGAGCAGTTGCTCCTCTTTCTGAGAGAGGAGGTGGGGTCTATATCTCCTAATCGCCTGTAGGTAGTGACGATAGTGTCCCAAGATGGGATCAGAGAGTAGCTTATCTGCCCTTTCGTCAGGGACATTTGCCCATTCAAGATCAAAGAATACCAGGTCCTTTTCTATCAGGCTCAGAGACTCTTTGATCTGCTGCAAGAATGCACCTGCCTTGGGGTCATTCACATGGGTCGCAAAATTCAATTGTGCAAATGCACTGAGTCTCCCCAACCTGGTGGCCAGTTCCTCTGATTCTTTGAGGGCACTGAGGAGTTCGTTGGCCATGAGCTTTCCAATCCTGCCTGAATATCTGTCGGCAATCTCAGAGGCCCATGTCTGGCACTTCTCTATGTCTTCTTGGACTCTGGGGTCATCAATGCCTCTATACAGATCCTTTAGGTCCCAGATGACCTCTTCTGTCCCCAGGTTATTGACTATATCATTATTCACAGTTTTCTCCTCTATCTCAGTATTTTTTCAGAGACTAGCTACCATGATTATGCCTGGCTCTGCAAGGGACAAAGACAAAAATGCAGGCTGATTATTCTCTGTGGCTATTTATATTAAAAGAGATATATTAGTTTGGATACTGTGAGCTTGTAGGCCCTCAATGTAATTGAGACATAATTCAAAGGTAATGCCTGACGATATAAAATATATGAGATTGGCCCTTGAACAGGCAAGGTTGGCGGCAGAGTACGGCGAGGTGCCAGTAGGTGCAGTCCTTGTAGATGAGATGGATCAGATACTGGCCAGGGCCTACAATAGGCCTATCAGCCAGTGTGATCCCACTGCACATGCAGAGATTATGGCCCTGAGACAGGGTGCCAAAAAGATAGGTAATTACAGGCTGACTGGCACTACACTCTATGTTACAATAGAACCCTGTCCTATGTGTGCGGGGGCCATAGTCCTTGCGAGAGTTAAACGGCTGGTATATGGCGTGGAGGACTACAAGGTCGGGGCCTGTGGTACAGTATTCAATTTTATCCAAGATCCAAGGTTAAATCACTACCTGGTAGTAGACCAGGGCATCCTCAGGACAGAGTGTAAGGCAATCATTCAGAGGTTTTTTCGAGAAAGGCGTAGGGATCGTTCACACCTCTGTAGGGAGAGGCAGAGATAGGATATCTGGATACATGGAGAGGTACCGAAGTGGCCATAACGGGGACGACTCGAAATCGTCTGTACGCCCAAAAGGTGTACCGTGGGTTCGAATCCCACCCTCTCCGCCACTATATGGTATAACCGTTCACCATTCCTCTCCTGGCCAGGGATGTGAAAGTTATTATTTGGCACCAGTCTTGCAGTATTCTGAGGTATCATGTCTCGGGTATTCTTCCTGATAACTCTGATAATTGGCCTTGTAATGCCGTTTTGTGGTTGGGCAGGGGATCGGTCTGTCTCACACCCGGGGTCAATAGAGGCCCTATTTGTCCAGTGGATCAATGAGGCCAGGGCAGATCCATGGGACAAGGCCAGGCAGTTGGGTCTAAATGTCACCAAGCTGCGGGATGATGTCGGTGAAGCGGTAGCAGGTCAGTGGGATAAAGGCCTTCCCCCACTGAAATGGGACAGAAAGCTTGCCTCAGCAGCAATCTCTCATGTACAGGATATGTTGCACAGGCTCTATTACAGCCATGTGGACCCTGAAGGTGTAGGTCCTGAGCAACGCATAGAGGCAGCAGGCTATGAACCCATATTCTGGGGTGAGAGCCTGGGGGGTCTGGCCTTTATGAAGATTATTCTCCCTGAACAGGCGGCCCGCATCATCTGTGATGCCCTGTTGAAGGATGCCCTGTTGCAGGGATCAGAAGGGGCGCCGCTATTAGATCCCCTATTAAGGGATATAGGACTATACCTCGGCGGAGGTCGATTGCTCCTTGGAAAGGATCAGTATAATGTCTATATATCTGTATGTGATCTGGGCCGTGCGCAGGGGGCCTGTCCTGATGGACAGGGGGTCCTTTGGGGGCATGTCTATCAAGACTTGAACGGCAATGGCCGATACGACCAGGGAGAAGGCCTACAGGGTTCCTCGATTATAGTCACTAATTGGTGTTCTACAGGTGGACTTGGCCCCAACTCCATGATGGTCAGAGACCAGATGGTCACTGGACGGGAAGGGAGCTACTTATTTGAGTTGATGCCTGGAGATTACAGCCTGACCGTGGAGCGAAATGGGCAAAAGGTACTTGAAGTTTATGGTCTGTCAATCGATCCCTTGACATGCTCTCTAGGTGTCGATCTTGCTATTTACTGATATCTTGGGGCAATGAACGCCTGCTATATGTGCGACAAACAGGTCTTTGCATATGGAATAGACATAAGGCATGGATTAGTTATGCGCAGGGTGATCATCTTTTCTATCTTAATGGCCTTTTTGTTGCCCCCAATATGGGCTTCTGCAGTTGAAAGGGCCCCCAGGATAACCGACCGCGAGAT
>JALTHG010000037.1 GCA_027004715.1 Deltaproteobacteria bacterium | reverse complement strand
TCCAATAAGTCCTTGCCCATCCCGACATATTGAGAGCCCTGACCTGGGAAGACAAAGGCCAGTCTACCTTTCATTTCAAGGTCCTCCTCAAGGGTTATAACCGTTCACCCTGTCCCCTCTGTGTCGTGCCCAGGGGATCAGACACGCTTTTCTCTCGTGATTTTGGCATTTACTGCTGCAAGTTTCTGTTCCATGCACTCATATCCGCGATCGAGGTGATGGACTCCAGATATCGTCGTGGTACCCCTTGCCGCAAGGCCAGCCAACACCAGGGATGCGCTGGCCCTGAGGTCAGTTGCCATCACAGGCGCACCGTTCAGTCTCCTGACACCCTTGATGATGGCATTTCTGCCCTCAATTCTTATGTCTGCCCCAAGGCGTCTCAGTTCGGCGACATGCATGAAGCGGTTCTCGAAGATGGTCTCAGTGATCACGCTGAGGCCGCTGGCCAGGGACATAAGCACCATGATCTGGGCCTGCAGGTCCGTTGGAAAACCTGGATAGGGGAGGGTCTTTACGTCTACACTGCGTAGGGTGCCTCTATTTTTTATAGAGATAGATGTCTTGTCTGTATCTATCTGGAGCCCTGTACTCCTGAGCTTAGATATGACTGCCTCCAGGTGTCCTGTTATGACATCTTTGATTATCAGTCTTCCCCCGGCCGCCCCTGGAGCCATCATATAGGTGCCGGCCTCTATGCGGTCCGGGATTATCTCCCAGTCGACTGGTCTTAGTTCCTTTACCCCCTCTATCTCAATGGTACTTGACCCAAGGCCCCTGATCTTGGCCCCCATGTGGCTGAGCATCTGGCCCAGGGTCACTACCTCAGGCTCTCTTGCGGCGTTTACCAATACACTGGTCCCCCTGGCGAGCACTCCAGCCATCATCAGGTTTTCTGTGCCCGTCACAGATGGTATGTCAAAATAGATACGTGCCCCTGTCAGTCCCCTGGTCCTTGCCTCTACATAGCCCTCTTTGAGCTGGAGATTGACCCCCATGAGTTCAAGGCCCTTTAGGTGAAAGTCTATGGGACGGGCACCTATGGCACAGCCTCCAGGGAGGGAGACACGGGCCCTTCCCAGACGGGCTATAAGGGGTCCCAAGACCAGGATGGAGGCCCGCATCCTGCGTACCAGTTTATATGGGGCCTCGTGGTCAGAGAGGTCTGAGGAGTCTATACACAGGTCTGAGCCATTGTCTGAATTGTACCTGACCCTGCTCCCAAGGTCGGTCAGTAGCTCAATAAAGGTGTCTATATCCAATAACTTGGGTATGTTCCGTAGTCTGAAGGTGCCGCCAGTGAGTAGAGTTGCCGCAAGGATAGGGAGGGCTGCATTCTTGGCCCCACTGATCCTGATGGTACCTTTGAGTGGATGCCCACCTTCAATGACTAGTTGGTCCATAAGACTGACTACCTGGGGACTCTGCCCTTATGCCACAGGTACACAATTGGGCTGGCCACAAAGGTCGATGAATAGGTCCCAACTATTATCCCTGACATCAGGGTCAGGGCAAAGTTGTGTATCACCACCCCACCAAAGAGGAAGATAGAGACAACCACCATCAAGGTAGTGAGAGAGGTTATCATTGTCCTGGCCAACATCTCATTGATACTACTGTCTATTATCTCAGAGAAACTCAGTTTTTTGTATCTCTTTATATTCTCCCTGATCCGATCAAAGACCACTACAGTATCTGTCAGGGAGTAGCCAGCAAGCGTCAGGAGCGCAGTTATTGTCAGGAGGGTTATCTCTTTATTCATAATATATAAGATACCCAAGACTACCAGGACGTCATGGAAGGTGGCAATAGTGGCTGCCACCCCAAAGCTCAGATTAAACCTGAAGGCCAGGTAGCTGACTATGCCTGCAAGGGATATGAGTATTGCTATTATGGCCTTACGCCTGAGTTCATGGCTCACGGCCGAACCGATTTCTGCCTTGCTCTGCATCAAGAAATGGGCCTCAGGAAGGCCTTTCTTTAGGGCCTCAGTTATCCGTTTCTCTATTGTTCCTACGGTCTTTGCTACCCTCCTGACCTTTACGATCAAGACGTGTTCCCCAATCACCTTCTGGAGGGTATAGCCCTTGATCCCTGCCCCTGCCAGGGCCTTTCTCACTCTATCTAAGGCAAAAGGCCTGTCTGCACGGTACTGGATCATGGTCCCGCCAGAAAAGTCTACACCCAGATTGGCCGATCCCCTCATGATCTGTACAAAGCCAATAAGACCCAAGATCACCAGAGCCCCAGAGCATATAAATGCAATATTCCTGAGCCTTATGAATCTTATATGGGTCTTTCCGACTATCTGGAGGAACCTTAAGTTGGTCAGAGACCGTTTGGCCAGCAGCCAGTCATAGACTATCCTGGTCCCAAAGATGGACGTGAAGAGGTTGATGACAATGCCTGCAGACAGGGTGACTGCAAAGCCCTTGATTGGACCGGTCCCAAACAGGAACAGGGCCAGGGCAGTTATAAGTGTAGTGACGTGGGCATCTACAATGGTCCAAAAGGCCTTGTCATATCCCCCATCTATATAGGCCTTGAGCGGTTTCCCTAAGGCCCTTTCCTCTCGCATTCGCTCAAAGATCAATACATTGGAATCGACTCCCATACCAATGGTGAGTATGATACCCGCAATACCAGGGAGGGTCAGGGTGGCCTGGAAGAGTGCAAGTACGGCCAGGAGAAAGATCAGGTTCAATACTATAGCTATATCGGCCACGAAACCTGAAAACATGTAATATATGACCATGAAGATAAATACAGACGCCCCTCCAAAGATACCTGCATAGATGCCATGTCGTATAGAATCGCGGCCAAGTGATGGACCTACTGTGACATTCTGAACGATATTGATTGGCGCAGGCAGGGCACCGGCCCTGAGCACGATGGCGAGGTCAGAGGCCTCCTCATGGGTAAAAGAACCGGTTATCTGTGCACGGCCTCCGCCTATACGTTCCCTTATTACCGGGGCAGAGCGGACCACTCCGTCAAGGACGATGGCAAGGCGCTTACCCACATTGGCCCCTGTGATCTTTTCAAAGAGCCTTGCCCCACGGTCAGTGAGTTCAAGGGAGACATAGGGCTCATTATAGGTCCCCCCGATCCGGACATGGGCAGTCTTTATGGCCTCTCCTGTCATCAGGGCCTTGTCCTTGAGGAGGATGGGGACCTTTCTGGTCCTGCCAGTGCGATTATCCCTCTCCTTCATAAAGTAGATGGCATCACCCGCAGGTATTTGGTCTTTTAGCACTGAATTGAGGGTCTTGGCGTTATATTCAGATGGGAGCCTGCCGCTGTCTAAGGCCTGACGGATAAGACCTTCAAGATCTACTCCGGCCTCGTCATCTACCAGCTTGAATTCCAATTGGGCGGTCTGTCCTATGAGCTTAATGGCCCTCTTGGGATCTTTGACCCCAGGTAGCTGAACTACTATATCCTCCTTCCCCTGGCGGACAATTACCGGTTCTGTTACCCCGAACTGATCAATTCGATTACGGATGATCTCCAGGGACTGGTCAACGGCATTGTCTCTTATAAACTTTTCCCTCTCTGGAGAAAGCCTGAGCACAAGGGTTGGGAATTTCCCCTCTTTCTCTACCTTCAGGAGTTCAAGGCCTGGGAAGTCTGCCTCGAGTATGGACTTCACCCTCTCTACTGTCTCCTTATTGGGGAGTAGGAGTATTATCTCATCAGGCACTGGACTCTGGCGGCGTACTGCTGTTATCTGCTTGTGCCCAAGGGTCTCTTTGAGGTCCCTTGCCGCAAGGTCTGTCGAGTTTTTGACTGCCTGGTCTACATCTACATTGAGGATGAGATTTATCCCCCCCTGGAGGTCCAGGCCGAGCTTCAGCCCTTCACTGTAGACATATTTTTTAAACCAGCCAGGTACATTCTTATGAAAAGATGGCAGGACCAGGAGCACAGACAGGACAACAAGTGCTACCACCAGGGCAAATTTCCAACGCAGGCCTTTAGGCATAATAGGTCTCCAGATATATTTAGTTGTGCGACATACCAATACTACACGACATCTACCTTCTCAAGCGTCCTCATGGATAGAGGATGGGCTCAAGGCCAGAAGTAGTATGATAGACACTACCTTTTAGTCAAATAGACAGATTTTTGCAAGGAGATGAATCATGACCATATATTCAATTTTAGCAGGTCAGATGGGCTGCAAAGGCAACAGACTCGACTCCAAGCTGAGATAGCAGCTCATTAAATTTCTCTGCAGCCAATTCTGTAGGGAGGAACTCTACATAGATACCCTTGCTCCCCAACTCATCCAACAGCCCTGGTTTTAGTAGCATCCTTCCATAGGCCCCTGTCCCGACTACTAAGGTATTGGGTTTTGCAGCCACAATATCCAGGATATCAGAGAGCTGAAGGAGGTGCCCCTGAGACCTCCACCAGTTTTCAATAATTTTCCCCTTTATGATCTTCAGGTCCTTATTATATCGTACCCCATCGATTACAATCTCACCAAACTGATAGGACTCAATTCTCATGGCCAATTTTTCTCCTTAATGTACCTTGGATCAGAGCCAATTCAATACTCATATCAAATTTTCCTGGTATTTTTACCAGATATCTGTTATCTCAATAGCGGTAGATAGGCATGTTGACAAGCCCTGGCTCTACGAATATATGAAATATAATTACAGATTATGCAATGGCCAAGTTTGCTAAAGACAGGGAGGCATCAGTCTGGTGTGTAAGTGTTCACATTCCTCCTGGCCAGGTGCAATAGGGTGTGAACAGTTATCTGGTAGTGTGGATTTTCGGTCGGGACGTAGCTCAGTCTGGTAGAGCACAGCGTTCGGGACGCTGGGGTCGGAGGTTCAAATCCTCTTGTCCCGACCATACTTAAGGGGTGAAATATATGTCAAAGATAAGACGTGCGCTCATTAGCGTGACCGATAAGACAGGTATAGCAGATCTGGCCAGAGACCTGGTGGATATGGGAGTTGAGATCATATCCACTGGTGGTACTGCAAAGGTAATAAGGGAGGCAGGTGTCTCTGTAAAGGACGTCTCAGAAGTTACAGGCCTTCCAGAGATGATGGATGGAAGGGTAAAGACCCTACATCCTAAGATCCATGGGGGTATCCTGGCTATCCGTGACAACCCTGTGCACAGGCAAGAGATGGAAGAACACTCCATATTACCTATCGATATGGTGGTAGTAAATCTCTATGCCTTTGAAAAGACTGTAGCCAAAGAAGGGGTCAGTCTGACAGAGGCCATTGAGAATATTGACATCGGGGGTCCGACTCTGCTTCGTTCTTCTGCAAAGAATTTCCGGTATGTTACTGTGGTAATAGACCCTACTGACTACGCAAAGGTACTTGAAGAGATGAAGGCCAATAATGGGGCCACCAGTCTGGCCACACGTTTTGAACTGGCCAAAAAGGTATTTATCACAACAGGCAGATATGACCAGGCAATTTCTGGCTATCTGCAGACGATCGATCCCCAGAAAGACCCATATTTCAGGTAGCTCTTATGATCTGTGTCTCTCTAGCTGAGGTCAGTGCTGATGCCCTGTTGAGCTCTATGCAACGTGTAGGCCCAAAGGCAGACCTGATAGAGATACGCCTGGATACCTTAAAAGATCCATATTCTCTGGATATGGAAGACCTCCTGAGAGTACGGCCCTGTCCTCTGATCTTTACCAACAGGTCTAGAAATGAAGGTGGGTATTTTTCAGGCCCAGAGGAAAAACGGATAGGTCTCTTAGAAAAGGCCATCCTGGCAGGAGCAGACTATGTCGATCTTGAGTTGCGTACAGACCCGGCCTTAAGGGCCATTATCCAAAGAGAGAGCCAGAAGGCCAATACAAGACTCATCATCTCTTATCATGATTTTACCTCTACTCCCTCAAGGGAAAGGCTCGTTGAGATATTTGACTTAGAGATGAAAGGTGGGGCAGATATAGGAAAGATTGTTACTATGGCTGAGGGGCCAAGAGATATCTTGAGAATCTTCTCTCTCTATGGCATGGCCCTGGATAGGGGATTTCCTCTGATAGCCTTCTGCATGGGGGGTATTGGAAAGATAAGCAGGCTGGCCTGTCTGCCGTTAGGTGCATATCTGACCTATGCCTCTCCATTTAGGGGTCGTGAGGCTGCACCTGGGCAGATACCTCTGGATGACCTGAGGGCTATACTTAACTATCTGAGCAATTCAGGAGAGAATAGCCTCAAAAGAGTAATTTCTCAATAAGTTGGGCAGTGAAAAATTTTTGCATTTTTTAAAAAGTGATGGGGATTTTTGGCTTTTTTGCAGTATGGAGGATTTTCAATATGACTTTAACCAAAGCAGACCTTGTAAGGCGAATTTATAAAAGCAAAAAACTAGATAAGTTAGAGTCTGCCCAGGCCATAGAGAGACTGCTGGAAATCATGAAACAGAGGCTTGAGGCAGGAGAGAATGTCCTCATCAGCGGCTTTGGTAAATTTTCTGTGAGAGATAAGAGGTCCAGGAGAGGCAGAAATCCACATACAGGTGAAGACCTGATCCTTGCTCCCAGGAGGGTGGTGACCTTCCGACCTTCAGGAGTTTTACGTAAGAAGATAAATGGGTAAATGGTCAGGGCTGTCTACCTGCATATCCCTATATTGATGTGTGGAAGTAGCTATGAAGATAGCCTTAACTGGCGCACATGGCTTTATTGGTTCACTTCTCAGGCAGCGTTTCCCCAGACACATAATAATAGATAGAAACGATTCAATTGACGCCATATCAAGAAAAATAGAGGCTATAGATTGCCTGATAAACCTTGCAGGTGCACCTATTTTGAATCGTTGGAGTAATGCCTATAAGGAGGTCATCTGGGCAAGCAGGATAGAGACCACAAAAAGGGTCGTCCTTGCCTTAAAGACAACTCCTATACGTCTTTTCATCTCTGCCTCGGCTGTGGGTATCTATCGAGATGGCATTACATGTGATGAAGACTGTGTAGAATTTTCAAGAGATTTTCTTGGGACTCTTGTTCAGGCATGGGAGAGAGAGGCACGGAAGGCTCCATGCCCCAGTGCAATATTTCGTTTTGGAATTGTGCTCAGTAGGGAATCTGGGGCATTAAAACAGATGCTCGGTCCTTTCAGGCTCGGCATGGGAGGTCCAATCGGCGATGGATCAATGATGATGAGTTGGATCCATAGAGATGACCTTGTAAATGCCTTCTCTTTTGTCATGGAACAGGACCTGAGGGGGACCTTTAACATAGTCTCACCAAACCCTGTAACTAATAGTAAATTTACAAAGGCCCTGGCATCAGCACTGAAGAGGCCGGCCTTTATACCGATTCCTCGATTTGTCTTAAAAGTCATATATGGTGAGGCCGCAAGCGTCCTGACTGCCTCAAAGATAGCCTATCCCAAGAGACTCCTTGAGGCAGGTTTCAGGTTCAGTCATCCCTATATCGAAGAGGCCCTTATAGACCTCCTGCAGTAGTAGTGACCTACGTCAAGGAGGGGTTGTGAACAGTACAATGAATAGCTATATTGAGGGAAAATTCAATGCCCTTTTTATGGAGGTATGGTCATGAAGATCTATTCTTGGATTATATCTGGATTGATCTTGGCAATGTTGTCTTCCTGTGCTGCACCTCAGACACGGACCCAGAAAGGCGCTATTTATGGGACTACTGGAGGTGCTGCAGTGGGTGCGCTCCTTGGCCAACTGGCAGGTCACAGTACCAAATCGACCCTTGAGGGTGCGGCTATTGGGGCGGCTATAGGGGGCCTGGGTGGTGCAGGAATTGGTCACTATATGGATAAGCAGGAAGCAGCCCTCCGCCAGGCCATGGCTGCCTCTCAGGCCGCAGATATAGAACGTCAAGGCAATATATTGTCAGTAACTGTAAATAGTGACTTCCTCTTCAATGTGAATTCCAGCGTGGTTAAGCCTGGGGCCTATAAAGAGATAGATCGTCTGGCAAAGGTGCTAGACCAGTATCCAGCCACCCGGATCCGTGTAGAGGGATACACTGACAATACAGGCACTGAAGAGTACAACCTGAAGCTCTCTCAGAGGAGGGCCGAGGCCGTAAGACAATTACTTATCGCAAAGGGAGTCTCTCCGGACAGGATAACCGCTATAGGCTATGGAGAAAGCAGACCCAGGGCCAGTAATGCCACTCCATATGGCCGACAGCTCAACCGGAGAGTGGAGATCTATATAGAGTCTAAGTAATATATCAATCATTTTTGTCGGGAGAGATGCATGCGTGATACCCTGGCCATGGTCCTGGCTGGAGGAGTCGGGAGCAGGCTCAACATCCTTGTGCGACATAGGGCCAAGCCAGCCGTGCCATTTGGTGGTATCTACAGAATAATTGACTTTAGCCTATCAAACGTCATGAATTCAGGCCTCAATCAGGTAGCAGTGCTTACCCAATATAAACCTCTGTCTCTCATGAGCCATATAGGGACCGGTGCTGCCTGGGACTTTGTTGGAAGGACCAGAGAGGTCAAGATCCTCCCTCCACATACAGGTGAAAAGGACTCAGACTGGTATAGAGGTACTGCAGATGCAGTAAGGCAGAATATAGCCTTTTTAAAGGCCAGGCCTTCACAACAGACCCTAATACTGTCTGGAGACCATATCTATTATATGAATTATAAAGACATGGTAAGATATCACAGGACTATAGGTGGCAAGGTCACAGTGGCCATGATGACTGTCCCCTGGGAGCAGACCTGCCAGTTTGGTATAGGTGCCATAGACAAAGAGAATCGGATTATCGACTGGGAAGAAAAGCCTAAAAGCCCAAAATCCAATCTGGCCTCCATGGGGATCTATGTATTTGATACTGAGTATCTGCTTGAGTCCTTGACTGCCTCTAAGGAGGTAGATTTTGGCCACCATATCCTGCCCATGGCCATGAGAGATGGGCAGTTGTTTGCCTATATCTTTTGCGGGTATTGGCGAGATGTAGGGACCATACATAGCTATTGGGACGCAAATATGGACCTGCTCAGGCCAAAGAGTGGGCTGCAACCAGAGAGCTGGAGCATATGCACCAATATTGAGGAGGATGCCCTGTCATATGATCGTCCCCCAGTAAGGATCCTGCCAGGTGCAGAGGTGAGGGATTCGGCTATCTCACCAGGCTGTATAATACGTGGGAGAGTGAGGAGGTCAGTCCTCTCTCCTGGGGTAGTGGTGGAGTCAGGAGCAGAGGTAAGGGACTCTGTAGTCATGCACAATACCCGGATAGGGAGCAAGGCAGTCTTAAACAGGGTGGTGACTGACAAATGGGTCAATATTGGTCCCAATTCCCGCATTGGAATAGGGGACAGCCGCCTGGCAAACCGTCTCTATCCAGAGCAGCTCTCCAGTGGCATAACCCTGATTGGAAAGTGGGCCGTTGTCCCTGATGGGGCATCAGTTGGCACAAATTGTATCATTGCCCCAAAGGTAACAGGAGAGATGTGGCCAGAAGATCTGGTACTCCCTGATGGAGAGACAATGGACAATCTAATCCAATGACCCTTCAAGAACTCATAACAAGGCTCAATAACTACTGGCAGAGTCAGGGGTGTATATTGCTTCAGCCATACGATATGGAGGTAGGTGCCGGGACGTTTCATCCAGCCACCTTTCTCAGGTCCCTGGGTCCTGAACCGTGGCGCGTTGCCTATGTACAGCCCTCCAGGCGTCCCACTGATGGACGCTATGGGGATAACCCATATCGCCTCCAACACTATTATCAGTATCAGGTCATACTGAAGCCATCGCCTGAGGATGTACAGGACCTGTATCTCAATAGCCTGGTGGGCTTTGGCCTGAATCTGGCAGAGCACGATGTGCGTTTCATAGAAGACGACTGGGAGTCACCGACCCTTGGGGCATGGGGCCTTGGATGGGAGGTATGGCTGGATGGCATGGAGGTCAGTCAGTTCACATACTTTCAGCAGATCGGAGGGATCGATGTAGATCCAGTGTCTGTAGAGCTTACCTATGGACTGGAGCGGATTGCCATGTACCTCCAGGGGATAGATAATGTCTATGATCTCAAGTGGAATGGATATACGACATATGGCAGCATACATCACAGAGACGAGGTAGAGTTTTCCTGTTATGACTTTGATGCAGCAGATGTGGAGACCCTGAAGCAGGTATTTTCCTTATATGAAAGAGAGGGAAAGAGACTGCTGAGGCAGGGGCTTGTCCGCCCGGCCTATGATCAGTGTCTCAAGTGCTCTCACACCTTCAATCTCCTGGATGCCAGGGGTGCCATAAGTGTTGCAGAACGGATTGCCTATATAGGTCGGGTCCGTGGACTTGCACGTGGAGTTGCCGAGGGATATCTGGCAGAAGTAAAGAGAGGTTCATGAACAAGGATTTTCTCCTCGAGATCGGGACTGAGGAGGTCCCCAGCTCCTTTATCCCCAGGGCACTGGATGACCTGGCCAGACTGGCCAAAGAATACCTGGATAGTGTGTCTTTAGGCTATGGAGAGATATCTACTCTGGGGACCCCAAGGCGACTGACCCTCTCTATAAGAGGCCTGTCGTGCAGGCAACCGGATAGAGAAGAGGTCATAACTGGTCCTCCTGCAAAGATTGCCTTTACATCTGATGGAAGGCCTACTAAGGCAGGAGAGGGCTTTGCACACAGTCAAGGTGTTGGTCTGGAAGAGCTGCGGATAGAAGAGAGAAAACGTGGGGCATATGTAACGGTCCACAGACTGGTCTCTGGCAGGAAGACAGTTGATATCTTAGCCGAGATCCTACCTGAGGTAATAACCTCAATTCCGTTTCCAAAAACGATGTGGTGGGAGACAGAGAGGGTGCACTTTCCCAGGCCTATTCGTTGGCTTGTGGCCCTGTATGGAAAGGAGAGGGTAGCATTCAGACTTGCAGGGGTTGTTGCAGGCTCGGAGAGTTATGGACACCGCTTTATGGCCCCTGAGGCAATAGCAGTGCCCTCTGATCTGCCTGGTTATATAAAGGCCCTTGAGGAGGCCTTTGTGATTGTAGATCCAGTAAAGAGGAGAGAGAGGCTCCTTAAAGAGGCCAGAGATGCCGTAGCGGCTGTTGGAGGCGATCTCCTCTATGACGATGAATTGATAGAGATCAATACCTACCTCACCGAGTTTCCTTCTGCCATATGTGGCTCATTTGATAGATGTTTTCTGGACCTCCCACGTGACGTACTGGTGACCTGTATGAGGGAGCACCAGAGGTACTTTGCAGTAGTGGATCACAGTGGCGATCTCATGCCCTATTTCGTGGCCATCAATAATACGCCTTCGCCCAGGCCGGAGCTGATACGCAGGGGTCATGAGAGGGTACTCAGGGCGAGACTGAACGATGCGGATTTCTTCTTTAAAGAAGACCAGAGACATTCCCTAGAGGACCTTGTTCCTGGTCTCTCTGGAATGGCGTTTCATCAGGGTCTTGGTACCATCCTCGACAAAACCTACAGGATAAAGGCCCTTGCCTCCTATCTGGCCAGACAGCTTGCCCCAGACAGATTAGATGTGGTTGAGAGGGCGGCCTGGCTCTGTAAGGCAGACCTGTTGACTTATATGGTGGGAGAGTTTCCTGGCCTCCAGGGTGTTATGGGAAGGGAATATGCCATCCTCTCTGGTGAAGATATAGAGGTAGCAAATGCCATAAAGGAACACTATATGCCGATTCGCTCAGGGAGTGAATTGCCAGCGGGGCTTCCAGGTGCCCTGATCAGCATCGCAGATAAGTTAGACACCATCTGTGGGGTCTTTGCCATTGGACTTCGGCCTTCTGGCACTACCGATCCCTATGGCCTCAGGAGGATGGCCCTTGGCATCCTCCACATAATAGAAGATAGGGGCCTATCTCTGTCCTTGAGGGACTTGATTGCAGAGTCTATGGCCCAGCTCAGGCAGTGTCTTCCAGAGCTACCAGAAGGGCTCTCTTCAGAAATAATCAACTTTTTTAGGCAGCGCCTATCTAAAG
>JALTHG010000036.1 GCA_027004715.1 Deltaproteobacteria bacterium | reverse complement strand
TTCTATCATGGGCCTTGAGTCTGATTATCAACTCTGACATAAGACCAATAGAGATGAACTGTAGCCCTGCCACCATCAAAAATATTACTATGATAAAAAGAAAGAGATAGTCACTGATGGGATAGCCCCATAGTAATTTCCGTATGTATAGACCAAATAGGCCAGAAGCTCCAATAAGGAGATGGACAAGCCCGATGGAACCAAAGAAGTGGAGTGGTCGTTTCATGTAACCAGAGACGAAAAAGATGGTAAGGAAGTCAAAAAAACCTCGCAAAAACCTCTCCCATCCGTACTTCGATTTTCCACTCAGCCTGGGGTAATTCTCTATCTTGACCTCTGCTATACTGCATCCCTTTGAGACAGCTATGATTGGCATAAAGCGGTACAATTCACCGTATATTTCATGAGACTCTATTACATCCTGTAAAAATACCTTGTATGGACAGTTAAAATCATGAATATGTATATCTGTTGCTCTGCTCACAACAAAGTTAAAGATCCTAGAGGGAAGGGCCTTTCCCAGGCTACCCTTGCCTTTATATTTCCATCCCGTGACGTATTCATAGCCCTGTTCTATCTTTTTAATGAATTTTGATATCTCATTTGGATCATCCTGTAGGTCTGCATCCATTGTTGCCAGGACAGGATAACTGGCCATTTTAATCCCTGCTGAATATGCAGCTCCTTTGCCAAAATTTCGCTTAAAGCGAATAACCTTTACATTTCTGTCCTCAGAAGCCAGTGCACATAAAACAGAAAACGTGTCATCTTCACTTCCATCATCAACAAAGATGACTTCCCATGCAAAGGGATATCTGGCAAGGCTTGCCTTGATCTTCTCATAGAGCGGACCTACATTTTTTTCTTCATTATAGGCAGGTACAATAACTGAGAGGCCCTCGATTTGCTTGCTCATTGAGGCTCCTTTTAAGTCAAATGTGATTATTGAGTTGTAATCGTCCACATTCCCCTTCCTGGCCAGCAGTTATATTTTCCCAGGACCAAAAAAGCGATAACTGATACGTATTACCTCACTCTCCTGAAAATAACTAAGCACGTCTCTGTCAGTCAATATCTCAAGTTCCTTTTTTCGAGAATCCAGTAGCCGTGTATACCTGCGGCTTAATCCTTCCAGATATGCTGGATGGACCATAATTTCGCTGACGCCTGTGGGTAGGGCTTCAATACAGTCAATAAATCTTTCCTTGTACCACCTCCCAGTGTTGCATATACCAAAGAAGTGATCTGGTGTCATAATCCCCCTCCTTCTCAGGATCTTTTTGCCTATCTTGGCAAACAGAAGGAAGAGAAAGAGAAAAGTCCTTAGAGGGAGTTCTAAGGCGCCAGGAGAAAAAGGGGATTCATAGGGAAGCCTGACTGCAGGGATATTAAATTCCCTTGCTATATCGCCGACTACCTGGGTAATCCACGGCCATATATGGAGATGCTTATGCGTATCGAGGTGAGTAACCTCAATACCTCGTTCCAGGCACCAGACGAGCTGATGCCGAAACAGATCCATCAAGGTGCTGCGGACTCTTCGATTCGTGGCCGTTGCAATCCAGAGCAATGGCACTGCAAAGGTAGAATTTCTACCCAGTGAAAAGGGTCGCTGAAAAGGCATCTGGCAATAGGCATCTGTCCCCATGGTAGAGTTAAGATGCACACCAACTCCCAGAGACGGATTGGCCCTGGCAAGTTTTATGGCATGCTCAGAGGCAGACATGTGGGCAAGAAGCGTGGTACTGGTAAGGACACCTTTACGATAGGCATGAATAATTCCCCTGTTTACCCCCTCTGAAAGGCCAAAATCGTCTGCATTGATAATGAGGTATTTCTTACCTGATGACATGTGATCCTAACTTTCTTGTCTGGCCCATATACTCATACGAACAGTTATGTCACACCTACTTTTTTGTTCAGACCCCAGGTGAAGCCTGGACCAAAACGCCCCTGTTTTTTTCGGAAGACTATACAGACAGGGGTGTATTTCAGCCCCAAGTCTTTACGGAATCGGTTTGCCAGAAAGCGCCTGTATTGGTCAGGTATCAGATCTGGATAGTTCGCAAATATCAGCAACCTGGGTGGGTTGGTTGCCACCTGTGTGGCATAATAGAGCCTTAGATGATGCCCCTTGGAGATAGGAGGAGTCTTCTCTGTTATGGCCCTTTGTAGGATGCGATTGACGTAGCCTGTAGTGGTTAAGCTACTGAAATCTTTATATACATTGTCTATTAAGGGCAAAATTTTATCTACATGTCTCCCTGTAAGGGCAGAGACGTTCAGGTGTGGAGAATAGGGGATAAATCGCTTGGTCTGTTCCAGCTCCTGAGTCCTCCACTTTATCAGAGACCGATCTCTCTGGACCAGGTCCCACTTATTGAACAGTGTAATGCATGCCTTTCCATGTCTCTCTATATAGCCAATCAGCCGCCTGTCCTGAGCTGTGATTCCCTCAGAAAAGTCCATTATTACAAGGGTTATGTCACAGGCATTGATGGCAGCCATTGCCTTAATGATGCTGAATTTCTCTATTTTGTTTTTGATCCTGGCCCTTCGTCTTATACCTGCAGTGTCAGTAAACAGGATGTCCCTCTTGCCAGGTCGTTCCAGGAGAGTATCTATGGCATCCCTGGTAGTACCTGGTATATCAGTCACAATCATGCGGGGTTCGCCTAGCATTCTATTGAGCAGCGAAGACTTGCCAGTGTTGGGTCTGCCAGTCAGCGTTACCCTTATAGGCCGCCCCTTTGTTACAAGAGAGCTGTCTTTATCCTCATTTACTAGAGAGACATAACTTAGCATATCTCTTGCGGTTGTGATCAGGTCATGGATTCCCTTTCCGTGTTCTGCTGAGATAGGTATGACCTCTCCTACACCCAGTTCGTAAAACTCGCTCACATAGGCATCACGTGAGCTATTATCTACCTTGTTTACTGCTATTATATAGGGTCTTTTGTATAGACGGGCTGTGTTGACCACTTCAGTATCTGTCAGAGTGAGGCCCTCATTGACGTCCATGACTATCACCAGGAGATCAGATTCTGCTATGGCCTTTAGGCTCTGTGCATGAACAGTCCTGGAGATCTGGTCCTGGCCTGGAGATCCACCTATGCCACCAGTATCTATAATCTGTACCCTGAGGCCATTCCATATGGCCTCACCATAGCGGAGATCTCTAGTGAGACCAGGAGCAGAATCTACTAATGCATCTCGGCTCTGGGTAAGTCGGTTGAAGAGTGTAGACTTTCCCACATTGGGGCGTCCTATCAGAGAGACCTTTGGTATCATTTTTCTGGATTTAGGGCACATATTAATGTAAAGATAGTTACAGTACACTGACCTGGCCCAGGGATATTCATAAAATATACCATGGATTGAGAGGACAAGTAAGGCTTGACAGTGAGATATAAAGTCATTTAATTTTAGAGGTACTAATCAACTATAAACCCAACCGACATTAGGTAATGATTATGTCACAGAAACGTGTTTTAGTCCTTTTGGCACCAGGTTTTGAGGAACTTGAGGCAATAAGTGTCATAGATATCTTGAGAAGGGCAGGGCTTGAGGTATTGGTTGCCGGGACAATTTCAGGCCCAATCACTTCTGCTCGCAACATCAGGATATCCCCTGATACTACACTGGACGAAGTCTTTGATGAGGTCTTTGACTTGATAGTGCTTCCTGGTGGTGTGGATGGGACAGAAAATCTTGCAAATGACCCAAGGGTAGTAGAGATACTCAGGAGACAGATAGCTTCTGACAGGCTCATTGGGGCCATATGTGCTGCTCCAACTGTCCTCGACCGCCATGGCCTTATCGATGGTAAAAACATCACGTGTCACCCCTCATGTCGTGAGACAATAGGCAAGGCCAGGCTTTCAGGAGACCGTGTGGTACAAGATGGACGGCTGGTAACCAGCCAAGGCCCTGGTACTGCCATTGAATTCGCCTATAAACTCATTGAGTTGCTCATAGGGAAAGACAAAGTATCTGACATAAATAAGGGGGTATTGGCTCGAATTAATTGATGATAACCGTTCACATCCCCGGTCAGCGCTAGCCTTTTCAGGGTTTCAGGAGCAGCTTGATGCATCAGGGCCTTCTGTCTATTAATCCACACTGGAGGCCTTCAAAATACTGCCCTTGACTGGAGACATATACCATTGCAAGGGAGGGTGTGAATGGTTACGATTTATGATATAGTCAAAAGGTCCTCATGACAAAGAAAAAGAGATCTGGACAGAGTTCTATTAAGAGCCTCATCCCAGTAGTTGACAAAAATCCAAAAGACCTTGCCCCACTAGGAATTGCCCGGCCATTTCAACAATATCTTAGTGAGATCAGTAGATATCCCTTGCTGAGCAGAGAGGAAGAGGAGGCCCTCACCAGGGCCTATTATAAGACTAGAGACCCAAAACTGGCCTCCAAAATTGTGACCGCAAATCTGAGGTTGGTAGTAAAGATAGCACTGGACTTCCAGAAATTCTGGATGCAGAACTTCTTTGACCTGGTCCAGGAGGGGAATATTGGACTGATGCAGGCAGTAAAAAAGTTTAATCCATATAAGGGCGTAAAATTCTCTTATTATTCCTCTTTTTGGATAAAGGCATATATATTGAAGTTTATTATGGACAATTGGCGATTGGTCAAGATAGGGACTACTCAGGTCCAACGCAAGCTCTTCTATAATCTCAATAAAGAGAAAGGTCACCTCTATGCACTGGGTTTTGATCCAGTACCTAAGCTCATATCTGATCGTCTCAATGTCTCAGAAAAAGAGGTCATAGACATGGAGCAGCGTATGGGGTCATGGGAGGTATCTCTGGATGCCCCAGTCAAGGAGGACTCTGAAAATAAATATATGGATTTTTTTGTCAGTGATGAGACCTCTCTTGAATCCAAGATTGCCCGAAAAGAGATAGCCAGTCGCATCACAGGACACCTTGAGGCCTTCAAAGACCAACTCAAGGGGAAGGAAAGGGTCATATTTGTAGAGAGGGTGCTGGCTGAAGAACCCAAGACCCTCCAGGAACTCGGAGACATCTTTGGGGTCTCAAGAGAAAGGGTAAGGCAGATAGAGGTCAGGCTAAAAAAGAAACTGCGAAAGTTTCTCTCAGAGAGGATTCCGGATATTGAATCCTATCCGGAGGGAATAGATAACAGATGAATAGGGATTCTCTCTATATCTTGATCAGGCCTCTTTCTCTCCTGATCGTATTTGTTTTGCTATCCGCTTCCTGGGCTATAGCCAGGACGCCTTCACGAGGTATGGCCTATGGTTATTACCTCCAGGCCATTGAGGAAGAGTTATCTGGAAGGTTTACAGATGCCTCAAATTCCTTAAAAAAGGCCATGACCTTTGATCCAAAATCTGTAGCCATACTCAATGAACTGGCCCAGGTAGCCATCCACATGAATGACCTGAAAGAGGCAGAGCAGTGGGCCAGACAGGCAGTAGAGCTGGAACCTGGAGACCTGAAGAGTAAGATATTCCTTGCCCGGATCTATGCCAATGAGAATTATATATCCAAGGCATTGGGCCTCCTTAAGGAGATCCTGGATAGAGACCCTGATAGCCAGGAGGCCCTGGTCCTGGCAGGTGCCATCTATGGCCAGTCTAAAGACTTCAAGAAGGCAGCCAGGTTCCTGGAAAGGGCTGCCAAGCAGAAAGGGCAGCAGGCCTTTATGGCACATTGCTATCTGGGGAGGATATATATAGATACAGGAGACTTTTCAAGGGCAGAGAGGCACCTGAAAGAGGCACTGAAGCTAAGGCCTGGCTTTGTGATGATATATCTCGATTTGGCTGACCTTTATAACAGAGAGGGGAAGACAGACAAGGCCATAGAATCATATAGGGCCATCCTTGCCCAACAGCCATATAACTTTAAGGCCCGGGAGCAGCTCCTGATGCTGTTTATAAGAGAGAGGCAGGTCGATAAGGCACTCTCAGAGTTACATAAATTCAGGAACATCATCCAGGATGATCCTATAATGGGACTAAAAGTTGCAATATTGTGTCTCCAGGCCAAGAGATATGACGATGCCCTGGCCATCCTCAAAGACATAGCCCATGCCTATCCGGGCCAGGGGCGCATCCAGTTCGATATAGCGATTGCCTATGAACAAAAGCACGATATCAATGCAGCCATAGGAGTGCTCAAGTCCATACAGACTGATGATAAGGAACTCGCTGTAGAGGTGAAGTCCCGTCTGGCACGCCTGCTTGCAGAAAAGGGAGAGGTCAACAAGGCAATAAGACTCCTCGAGCAGGGGCTAAGAGACTCTCCTAATACAAAAGATTGGGTCATTGCCCTCGCTGATATCTATGAGTCAGTAAACAGGCTGTCAGACTCTGAGAGGCTCATCCGTAAGGCCCTGGATGTGAATCCTGAGGACAAGGGTCTCCTGATGCACCTCGCCATGCTCTTAGACAGAGAGGGACGAGATGATGAGGCTATAGATTGTGCAAAAAAGGTCCTCAAAATAGATAAGGCCGATGCCCAGGCCCTAAATTTTCTGGGATATACCTATGCAGAGAAGGGGATCAATCTAGATAAGGCCGAGGCCATGATAAAAAAGGCCCTCACTATACAGCCAGACGATCCATATATAATAGATAGCTTGGGGTGGGTATACTACAAGCAGGGTAAGATAGACAAGGCCATTTCCTGCCTTGAAAAGGCGCACAGTTCAGCCATTAAGGATTCAATTATCGCCGAGCACCTTGGAGATGCCTATATGGCTAAAGGGGATTTCCATAGGGCATTAAAGGCATATCAAGAGGCCATAAAACAGGCATATAAGCCAAAAGACAGGCTGAAACTGAAGAAAAAGATACTAAAGGCACAGAGGGCTCTTTAGCCATCTTGTCTTGACTTATGGTATATAATTGTTAAAGATTAAGGTATGGATATAGACCTATCAAAGATACGTCGGTTTGGCATGGTCTTGATTGTTCTTGGCTTCATTGTCATTATAACTGCATGCCATGGCACAAAGGTCACAGGGAAGTATAACAATCCATATACTCTTAGCCAGGTCAAAGATATGATGGCCTACCACGGTGCCCTTATTGCCCGATTCGATGGCAATCAGTGGTGGTTTCTCTCCGGTAATAGATGGATAAAGCTAGAAAATGACGGGGCCTATAGATTTGCCTTTTTTTCTTCCAGGGGCAAATCTTCAGAACTATAATCCCATATTGTGTGCTTCAAATGATTTAAAGGCCGCTGCTGGCCGGTAATGTGGACGGTTATACGATTCCTTTGGATGGAGAGGTCTATTCATGCTAGTTGTTACGGCTGCGCAGATGCAGAGGCTTGACCGTAGGGCCATAGATGAATTTGCCATTCCAGGTCTGATACTCATGGAAAATGCAGGTCGTGGTATCTGCGATCTCATCTATCGCTACTTTGCGGCAAGGCTTCCACAGGGGGTCACTGTCCTGGTAGGGCCTGGTAATAATGGCGGAGACGGCCTTGTCATAGCAAGACACCTCTATCAGGCAGGTATTAAGGTAAAGGTCTTACTCTTGGTACCTGGAGAGAGATTCAGCGGGGATGCACTCACAAACTACATAATAGTAAAGAGGCTTGGGCTCTCTATTACAGAGTGTCTGGATTCAGATTCCCTTTCAGGCGTATCGGCGTCTATCAGAAGATCAGGAGTTATTGTAGACGCCATCTTTGGGACAGGACTTGCGAGAGAGGTCACAGGGAGATTTGCCCAGTGCATAGAGGAAGCAAATATGGCTCCTGCACCTATAGTGGCAGTAGATATCCCTTCTGGTCTGTCTGCAGATACAGCTCGTCCCATGGGCACAGCTATTCGTGCAGATGTCACTGGCACTATGGCCCTTGCCAAGATTGGGCTTGTCTTGCACCCTGGGGTCGATTATGTAGGAGACCTCCATGTTATAGCGATCGGCATACCTGAGACCGCAATAGCTGAGGCCGGTATTGAGACAGAGCTCTTTAATGAGAAGGGGCTAAAGGCCCTGCTCAGGCCAAGGCCCCTTACCGGGCACAAGGGCACGTTCGGGCACCTCCTGGTACTGGCAGGCTCAAGAGGAAAGGCAGGGGCCGCTGCACTCGTGGTCCATGGGGCCTTGAGGTCAGGGGCAGGGCTTGTTACCCTGGGATGTCCCCTGTCTATACAGCCTGTGCTTGCCCAAAAAGTCACTGAGGCCATGGTTGAAGGCCTTGCTGAGACCAGGATAGGGACTATCTCTCAGAAGGCCATGCCATTAATCGAGTCCATGCTGGAGAGGAAAAAGGCCCTGGCCATAGGCCCTGGCCTGGGGCTTGATAGAGATACACAGGACCTTGTACTCCAGCTCCTTGAGGCAGCACCAGTCCCTGTAGTTGCAGATGCCGATGCGCTCACTGCCCTTGGCAGAGAACACGGGCCTGTGAGACGGGCAAAACTGCCTCGGATATTGACACCCCATCCTGGAGAGATGGCCCGCCTGCTTGGATGCACTACAGCCGATGTCCAAGATGACCGTATAGGCACTGCCTCTTCCCTGGCCAGGAGTTCAGGGGCTATAGTGGTCCTCAAAGGGGCCAGGACTATAGTTGCTGCACCTGATGGAAGGGTCTCCATAAATTCCACAGGAAACCCTGGCATGGCTGCAGGCGGCATGGGAGATACCCTTACAGGCGTCATTGGCGGTCTCCTGGCACAGGGCTATGAGCCATGGGACGCTACAAGGATATCTGTCTTTGTCCATGGACGTGCAGCGGATCAAATAGCAAGACTCAAGGGCAGCTGTGGATACCTGGCAAGTGAGGTGGCAGACTGGATACCCCACCTGTGGTATTGAAAATTACCTGGCCTATGGGATGGTATCAATAGCGGCAAAACGTGGTTCATGTAGAGGAAGCAGGATGTCTGCCATATTCTTTACCCTTAGCACCTGATCGTATGCCTCATATGTATTCACCACAGTCCCAGGCGGGATTACTTCCATCTCCATGGCACGTATGGCAGGAGGGGGCTCAAAATTCTCCATGATGATACAAAATCCCGTGATGGCTGCTGTGCCCGCACTGGTATCTATCAATACGGTCAGGCCCCCAGGGGTATGAGCAGGGGTATGGACTACGTGTATGCCCGGTACTATCTCCTGGTCTTCATGGACTATCTGAATCTGTCCGGCCTGGTCCACTTCCTCTATATAGTCAGCCAGGTAACGAAAATCGAGGGGATGCGGGTTATAGATGGCCTCCAGCTCTTTTTTGTGGACATAAAAGGTGGCCTTTACACACTTGGAGTCATTTTCACAGTGGTCATTGTGGAGATGTGTATGTATGACGATATCAATATCAGTGGGTTTTAGGCCCCAGCGCCTCAAGCCTTCCTCAAAGGTGTAGATCTTCCCACCTATGGCCTTTTCACGGGATTCTGACTTGATGACCCCCATGAGGCCAGTATCTACCAGGATCTTTTTATCACCTCCTTCGATATACCAGACATAGATAGGTATGGTATACTCAGTACCATAGTCGTGTTGATAGGTCATCATACCCTTATCAAAGACCTTGGTCCCGACCACGATGGGATGAATTTTATAGGTAGTCATAGGCCCTCCAGATCTTTTAGCAAAGTTAGATTCTCAGATATCAATAGCTCAATAATGAGAGCTGGTCTCAGTCTATCTTCTCAATAAAGTCATGGCAAGTCCTTAGGACTCTCTGCAGTGTAATCAGAGCCTATTGAGAGCTTATTTTGTAACTTCTCAATAAGTTGGGGCTTCATTTTGGTAACCGATCACAGGCTGCTTCTTTTTTCAACATGCTCTCGCTCCCCTCACCCTGCCCTCTCCCAGAGGGAGAGGGTTTGGGTAAGGGGAAACACTGTATTGCCAGGACCTATTGAGAGCTTACCTTATTTTAGAAAAATACCCTGCTATAGTGGGAATTACGATGAGGGTTGCCACTACTCCAACGGTCAGCCCACTGATTACAGTGATGGCAAAGGGCTGAAAGATCCTTGAGCCAATGCCTATTCCCATGGCAGCCGGCACTAAGGCAGCAATGGTGGTGAGTGTGGTGAGCAATATAGGACGGAGGCGTACAGAGGCCGCAGAGAGGAGGGCGTCAGTGCCGGTCTTACCAGAGGCCATCTCTCTGTTGGCGAAGTCTATCAGGAGAATGGCATTGTTGACCGCAACGCCTACCAGTGTCACTGCCCCCATTGCCACAGAGACGTCGATCTCCTGACATGTCAGGAAGAGGCCGATCAAGGCACCTACAAGCGACAGGGGTATAGTCATCAGGATAATAAGTGGTTGGATCCACGACCTGAATTGCATCACCATGATGAGATAGATCAGTATCACTGCAACCAGGGTTGTAAGGGCCATCTCGGCTGCCGTCTTGATTAGTACCTTATATTGTCCAGTAAAATCAATAGTATAACCCTCTGGAAGCCTGATAGACTGGAATTTTTTTCGCAGGTCTCTGACCATGGATGGGATGTTGCCCTCTACTTCTGCAAGGAGCGTGATCTCCCTTTGCCCATTCAGACGTGTAATTGTAGCGGGTACGTGCCTGACATTTACCTCAGCTACCTGTCTCAGGGGCAGCCAACCTCCATGGATGGTCTCAATGGGCAGTTGCCTGATCTGATCGATGTCAAAGGCCCTGCCGATATCCATCTTTACTAAGACAGTGATGTCCTCTTTTTGACGGATAATATGTGTGGCCTCTATTCCAAAACGTGCGGCCTTGAGAGTAGCTATTATGTCTGCGACATCTACACCATATTGTGCAAGAGAGGGATAGTCTATCCTGACCTCTACTTGAGGAATCCTTAGTTTTGTGTTGTTTACTATATTTGAGATGCCTGGTTCTCTGGAGAGCACGCCCTCAACCCTATTGGCAATAGATATGAGTTTAGACATGTCGGCACCGTATATAGTGACGCCGAACAGGGCAGGTAGGCCAGAGAAGCTCTCGTCTATTTTTTCCTGTGTGGGTTGATGGTAGAGGAAGACTACGCCCCTTATTCTTGAGAAGGCCCTTTTTAGGGCATGGATGACCTGAACGGCTGACCGGGTCCGTTCGCTCCTTGGCTTTAGCTTTATCAGGAGTTCCCCCCTGTTGACACCCTCAATCTGGTAGCCCCTTCCAGGAGAGCCAGTCCGTCTATAGACACATGAGACATCTGGATCTGCCAGGGAGATCCTGTCGAGCATATCTCCGATCCTGTTGCTCTCTCTGAGAGACGTGCCAGGTGACATGACATATTCTATAAGGATGGCCCCCTCATCAATAGGTGGCAAGACAGAGGCCCTATTCAGGGACCTGATAAGCCCCAGGACCCCAAGGGCCAAAAACGTGACGGCCAGGCATAAGACCCAGCCCCTGTGTCGAAGAGAGGACCTCAGGACCCCTTGAAGAAACAGGTCTAGCCTTCTGAGCAGGCGCATACCCAGAAAGTCTTTCTTATAGGAGGATACCCCTATATGGGCAAAGAGTGTCGGCACGACTGTCAGGGATAGGACCAGAGATATGAGAAGTGCCACACTGATGGTTATTCCAAATGGCCGCATAAAGACACCAGCAAGGCCTGTAATCAGGATAGAGGGCAGGAAGGCGGCTACGGTAGTAAAGGTGCCAGAGGCATCTGGGCCTGCAATCTCCAGGGCCCCCTCAATGGCTGCCCTACCTGCATCTGGGACTATGTGAGTGTGTCTGTAGATATTCTCGGTTACAACAATGGCGTCATCTACGATCATGCCTATACCTAAGGTCAGGGCCGTCATGGTGATCGTATTGAGGCCCATACCCAGGATATTCATGACAACAATAGTGGCGAGAAAGGTGACAGGTATGATAATGGCCACGATCAGGGTTGGCTGGATATAGCCAAGAAAGAAATACAGGACCAGGATGGCCAACAGTGCACCCACAATGAGGTCATTGGTGATCTCGTCCTGTGATTCCTTGACTATCTCAGACTGGTCATAGAACTTTTTTATGTGTGTACCTTGCGGCAAGAGGCTCTTGAGCCTTGGGATGGCATCTTTGACACCCTGCACCACGCGGATCGTGTCTGCACCTGGCTGCTTTCGCACGATCATTGCTATGGCCGGCACCCTGTCTCCATGGACTGTGTAGTGCCTTGGGACCCGTCCCTCATACACCCTTGCTATGTCTCCAAGCAGGACCGACCTTGCCCCCTTTCTGCAGATCGGGAGAGAGCGGATATCGGCCAGGTCCCTGAGCCTGGCATCGCCACGGATCAGATATTCTCGTCCTGACTGGTCAAAGTAGCCAGTGACCTCTGATACGTTATGGCTCTTTAATATGGATACGAGGTGGCCTATGGTGAGATGGAGCTGGATCAGTCTCTCAGGTCTGATTTCCACATAGAAGGCCCGCTGGTCACCGCCTATTACCTCTACTGAAGATACGCCATCAACGCCCATGAGGTGCCCAGCCAGCTCATGGCGGACGATGTTCCTGAGGGTAACCAGGTCACTGCCACCATAAATAATGTAGCCGCAGACCTCCTGTAAGGTGGTGCCTATGTTCTCCAGACGGGGGCATATACCCGCAGGTAGTATGCCTGAAAGCCGTGCCAGTCTTGCCTGCACAAGCTGCCTTGCATCACGGATGGTAGTCCCCCAGGTAAACTCTGCAGTGACCTCAGAGATGCCCTGCACTGATGTGGATGCGACCCGCTTCACACCAGGGATGGTCCTTATCTCATCCTCTATTGGCCGAGAGACGAGCCGCTCCATGTCTTCTGGCGAGGCACCAGGATAGTGGGTAATGACGTTGACGACTGGAATATTGAGGTTTGGAAACAGGTCGACCGGCATATGCCGCGCAGAATAGATGCCAGCAAACACCACAGATATGACTATAATTACAAGGGCTAAAGGATTTTTTACAACCAGCTGGAGCACAGACCGCATCAGTCTGCTACCTTATATATCTTGTTAAATCTCTGATAAAAGAGCCCATATGCCCCTTGAGTAACTACCTCATCTTTCTCTCTGATCCCTGAGAGGACCTCTACCCAGCCCCTGTAGGAGATGCCGGTCTTGATCTCTCTCCTGTGATAGCCAGAAGGGTCCTTTACGAATACATAGGCCTGCTCTCTCTTGTCGCGTATTATGGCATTCGCTGGGACAGCAAGCCCTCTGTGCCTGGAGAGCAAGACCGTTCCCTTCACTATCTGACCAGGTCGCAGGAAGGCCTCCAGCTTGGGTCCTCTGATCCACGCAACTACTGCCCCTTCGGCCGTCCTTTCTGGTAAGACACTGAAGACCGTGCCTAAAATCGATCTGCTGCTATCGATATCAATACTGGCCTTCTTGCCCTCCAGTCTGGTTCCGTTTCTGGGAAAGAGCGTGGCCGCAATATAGATATGGTCCAGAGAGACGATCTCGCCCAGCACGTCTCCTCTCTGTACCTCTTGTCCTACAGAGACCCTACGCCTGGTAAATACACCATTTACTGTTGCATGGATGTGGCAGGTCTTTTCTATACAGTGCATCTCGTACATCAGGGACTCCTGCTCGCTCTTTAGACTGGCCAGGGCATCTTTTGCAGAGGCAAGCTCTTCATATCTTGCCAGTCTCTGAGAAGTGGCCTTCTGTTTGATCTCGACCAGGTGTCTGGCAAGGACGATCCGTTTCTTTAATATGGCCAGCCTGTTCCTCAAGGCCTTTAGGCGACTGTCAATCAATGGCCCCCCAATGGTAAATAGGGGATCGCCTTTTTTTACATGTGTCCCATCCCTGGCGTCTATAGAGACAATCCTGCCTGCCTGTAGTGCATAGATCTCTTCCCTATGACTAGTCCTTACCTTTCCAAACCAGGGACAGACCTCCACAAAGTCTTGCTGCTTTACTCTTTTGGTCTTGAGGAGCCGCAGGGATGGGAGAGGCCTTTTTCTATTAGATACCTTTCGTATATGTCTGATACCTAAAGTAATGGTCACAATGACAGCAAAGATGATAAATAGTCCTACCATTTTATTTTTTATATTTGCCCGATGATCCATTAGATGATGCACCTGTTTAATGTAATTGTTCACATCCCTGGCCAGGGATGGCCTCTCTCAGGTCTTCAGTAGCGGCCTGGTATTAATCCGCATGAAATCCTTCAAAAGGCCACCGGCCCGAAGGGAATATGGACGACCATATCTAAATTATAGAAGGTCTGGTTTGCTGCATTGTGACAATAAGATTATTTTTTTGTAATATAGATTACATATCAGACACTGAAAGGTATTTTTTCAATCTGTTACTGAACTCAACTGGATAACTCTGTCCTGTCAGGACTATTTCTTTTATTTCCCTTGGGAGGTGACAGAGCCCATTTTTCAGTCTTTTGCGTATAGTCTCCAGGTCCTCTGGTGGCTCTGTCAGTCGGCCAGCTTCCATCACCTCTTTTAGGAGCCTTTGGCCAGGGATATCTTCATCAATAGTACCAACTATATCTACCTTAAAGCTGCCTGAAGACCTGTCAAGCTGCCTGAAGACCTGCTTTCTGCATGGAAGGGTGACCTTGCCCTCTGAATGTTTCATCTTTGGTTGCCCTTCATATTCTACCATCTTATAAGCGCAGTCGAGGAATGGGGCATCTGCAGAGGTATCTATATTTGTGCCGACCCCAAAGGCATCTATAGGTGCATTGAGATCAATGAGCTTCTTTATCTTATATTCATCTAGAGAGCCTGAGCAGAAGATCCCGACCTTATCCATTCCTGCCCTGTCAAATATATCTCTGACCTGTTTACTGAGTTCAAGTAGGTCTCCACTGTCGATCCTGACTGCCTTCAGGTATATGTCCCTGTCCCTAAATTCTGGATAGAGTCTTGTGATATGACCTGCGGCCTTTGTGGTATCGTAGGTGTCTATCAGGAGGACCAGGTCTCCAGGACGTGACTCTGCAAAGTCTCTAAAGGCTTCTTCCTCTGTCTTATGTGCAAGGACAAAGGAGTGTGCCATTGTGCCTGAAATAGGTATACCAAATCTGAGACCAGCAGCCAGTGTAGCAGTTGCAGAGAAACCTGCAATATAACAGGCCCTTGCCGCCAGGAGCCCGGCCTCTCCACCATGGGCACGTCTGAAGCCAAAGTCCACAAGGGGTCTTTCCCCTGCAGCCAGAACGCAACGTACTGCCTTACTGGCAATCAGGGTCTGGAAATGGAGGATATTTATAAGCCTTGTCTCAATGATCTGGGCAACAGGCAGAGGGGCCTCTATCCTCAGGATCGGCTCACCAGGAAATACTATAGTACCCTCTGGAACGGCCCAGATGTTACCCCTGAACCTGAAATTCCTCAGGTATTCGGTTACCTCTTTGGGAAGGCCCTCTTGTCTCAAGAAACAGAGGTCTTCTTCTTTGAATTTTACACCCAGGAGATAGTTGATGACCTGCTCAAGCCCTGCAGCTACAAGGAAGGCACGCCCTTCAGGAAGCCTTCTGACAAAAAATTCAAAGCATGCCTGTCCCCTAAGGCCGTGATCCAGATAGGCCTTGAGCATGGTGATCTGATAGAAATCTGTAAGGAGGCCTGATGTCAGGAGGCCATCTGTTATAGAATCTCCTGAATGGATCAGGCATGCGCCCTTCTCCTGCATGTCTTTGATGGCCCTTTCTCCAGTATTTATGTCAACTGCCCTTACTGCATCAAGGAGGACATAGGTATTGAATCCCAGATCTAGGGCATCTAGTACGGTGTGAAGCACACAGTAGTCTGTCGCAAGCCCGCAGACAAAGAGCCTCTTGGCCCCCAGATCCCCTAAGATCTTCTTGAGGTCCGGATTTGCAAAGCCAGAATATGCCTCTACCTCAGGCAATGTGGCCTTTGAGATCACATAGATGTCCTCAGGAAGCCTCAATTCTTCAGGGAACAGGGCACCATCTGTCCCCTGGACACAGTGGCTTGGCCATGTACCACCTTGATCTATAAATGAGCAGTGGTTCCTTGGATGCCAGTCCCTTGTGGCAATAACAGGGAGGTGCCGTAAAAAAAAGACCTCTATATACCTGTTTATGGGCTCAATAATCTTATGGGCATCAGGGACTGCCAGATTTCCACCGGGCAAAAAATCCCTCTGGAGGTCTACAATCACCAGGACGTCCCCCTTTTTTAAGACAGTAGACATGATCTGGTCTCCTTGAAGTATAGTCTGAGTGAATCTTATAACTTCTCAATAAGCCCCTGACAACTTTTAAGTTGTCGTAATCTGGGGCATCACTTTTGGCAACCAATCAGGTGCTTCCCTTAAAAGGGATCTGCATTATGAGAAGCTACAATCTGACCCTACATTCCGAGAAGCAACCTGGCCATGCTGAAATAGATCAACAGGCCAGTGATATCTACTATAGTGGTCAGGGCCGGGCTGGCCACGACCGCCGGGTCCCATTTCATCCTGGCTGCACCCAACGGCAGAATTGCCCCAATCAATGTCGCGGTGACCACTTGTAAGCTCAGTGCAATAGCAATTGCGGCCCCGATCTTTACAAGTGTATAGCCGGCAGGGATAGTGGTTCCCTGAGACAAAAATATGACTTTCCCCCAAGAAAGAATACCCAGGACTAAGGCGAGCAGGATTGCTATCTTGAATTCCTTCCAGAGCACCTTGAGGACATCTTTTGGCGATATCTCACGCAATGCCAGTGCACGGACAACTACCGTAGCTGACTGGCTGCCGGTGTTTCCACCTGTGTCTTCCAGCATAGGCATGTAGAGCGCGAGGATAAGCATATGCCTGAGCGTGGCCTCGAAGTTATGGATGATAATGCCCGATAGCAACTCAAGTGCTGCAAGACCAACGATCCAGTATGCCCGGTTTTTGAAATGGTCCCACGAAGATGTCTTCAGATATACACCGGTCTCATGACTTCCTCCTATGGCCATGAGTTTTTCTACGTCCTCGGTGTACTCTTGAGAAAGAATATCCATGGCATCGTCATGGGTGATAATTCCCACCAGCACATCATTGCCATTGGTCACTGGCATGGCAATGAGGTCATACTTCTGGATCGTTCGTGCAGCATCTTCCTGATCGTCATCTACGTGTACAGAGATGACTTTGCGATGCATTATGTCTGCCACACGGGCCTGTCGCGGAGCCACAATGAGGTCTTTAAGGGATACAAAACCGATGAGTCTTCGGTCTTTATCCACGACATAGGTGTAATAAATCGTCTCCCTGTCAGGCGCAATTTTCCTGAGATGTTCAATGGCCTGTGATGCCGTCAGTTGGGGAGATAGGGTGGCATAGTCAGAGGTCATGACCGCCCCGGCAGTACCCTCTCTGTATGCAGACAGACGCCGTATGTCTTCCCTCTCGGCATAGGCCAGTGCCGGCAGGACGGATTCCCTGAGACTTTCAGGCAGTTGTTTAAATAAATCTGCCCTGTTATCCGGAGACATATCACTCAGCAGGAGCGAAAGTTCGTCACGCTCCAGTGTCCTGACCGTTTCTACCTGCAGGGTCTCGTCCAGATAACTGAAAATTTCGGCACGAAGTTGCGGATCGGCATGCCGAAGCACTGCCCACACCTCTTTGCCTGTCAGTGCAGATAGAAATTCGGCAACTGCTGCAGGGTGAACTGCCTCGCAGAAACCTTTAATGGCCTTTGAGTCCCCGGTTGCGATCATCTTGCGCAACTCGGAGACAGAATGTGGATTCTTGTTCATTTTGGTTCACCTCCATTTCAGCCACGACAGAGAGGCATACGTGGCCAGAGATGAACCGGCAGGCTATGTCTGGAGAGAGCGCCGACCGCTCAAATCACATACCACGAAGCCAAACCATCGCGGTCCAGGTTCGTCAACTTCGTTTTGTGTCGATTTTTGGGTCATGTGCTGGCAACTATGACTGCCATCTGAATCGCTCATACTAAATTCTCCACTTGGAATAAATAATCAGTAAATGCCTTGCATCAATCTTGTTGGGGTGAGCGGTGGGAATCGAACCCACAGCCTTCGGGGCCACAACCCGATGCTCTATCCGTTGAGCCACGCCCACCATTGCACCTCTATTAAAATACCCTATCTGCTATACTATTTCAATCTCCTATTTTTTTAGTATTATGATGATGTAACTGTCACAGGCCAGCAGTGGCCTTTCAGGCCTTCAGGGGCATGGCCTGATTACAGGATACTTTAGTAGGGCTATAAAAAAGAGGAGAAATGACATGCAAAGACTAAAGACCCTCTCTGCAGGTGTAATTTTAGTCAAAAGAGGCGAAATAGGATGGAGGTATCTATTGCTTAGGGCATATGCCTATTGGGATTTTCCAAAGGGGATCGTAGAGCCAGGTGAATCTCCTATTGAGGCCGCCAAAAGGGAGGTAGAGGAAGAGACTGGCCTGAAGAGACTCAGATTCCGATGGGGTTATGACTATAGAGAGACAGGGCCTTACAATCGAGGTAAAATAGCCCGCTACTATATAGCAGAGACTGAGGAGGACCATGTACGCCTGCTGTGCAATCCAGAGATAGGCAGGCCAGAACACGATGAGTATCGCTGGGTATCATATGAAGAGGCCCTTTCTTTAGTGGCGACACGGGTGAGAGAGGCCCTCCAATGGGCCCATAAGACCATCACTCTACATTCCCCTGGCCAGCGGTAGCCTTATAAAGGGTTACGGAGATTTTATGCCGTTCTGGGGCCTGTCTGTTTTAGCGATTATATCAGGGCTGATATTTCTATCTGCTGGTGCAGAGGGCCTTACTAACGGATCTGTGCGTATAGCTCATCGTCTGGGGCTAAGTCCTATGGTGATTGGCCTTACCATTGTGGCCTTTGGTACCTCGACGCCAGAGTTAGGTGTGTCGATATCTTCGGCCCTTTATGGCAGCAGTGACATCACCATAGGCAATATTGTGGGGAGCAATATAGCCAATATAGGCCTGATCTTAGGGATCGGGGCAGTGCTTACCCCCTTAAAGATAGGACTGAGGATGCTCAAGATAGAGATCCCTTTGCTGATACTGGTGAGTCTGCTTGTCTGGGCCATTGCTGCAAAGGGGTATCTGGGAGGCCTTGCAGGCCTGGTTTTGCTCACTGTATTCACAGTCTACTGTCTGACCCTATACTGGCACAGTAAGGAGGAGTCCTATGCAGTTCGTGTGGAATTTGGTAAGGGCCTGAAGCGCAGAGGTCCCCCTGGCCTGGATCTCCTCTTGATAATAGTAGGGCTGGCAGGCCTGATTCTAGGTTCTAAACTATTGGTCTGGGGGGCAAAGGCTATTGCGGGCTATCTTGGCATATCTGAGCTTGTGATAGGCCTGACCCTGACGGCTGTAGGTACATCCCTGCCTGAACTGGCTACTACAGTGGCAGCGGCCCTCAAGGGGCAGGGAGACTTGATACTTGGGAATGTAGTAGGGAGCAATTTTGCCAATCTATGCCTTGTAGTCGGTATCACGGCCTGCATCACCCCTATTAAGGTGAATCCAGAGGTATTGCATCGGGATTTTCCAATAATGATAACCCTTACTCTGATCCTGTTGCCTCTTATGAGGATTGGAATGAAGGTAAGCAGGTGGGATGGGCTGACCCTGCTCATCTTATATGGCATATACATTGCTTTCCTGGCCAGGGTATAGGATATGATTGACTGGCATTCAGCCCTTAATCCTGCACAGTTAGAGGCGGTATTTTACCGAGCTGGTCCACTACTCGTAGTTGCAGGGCCTGGTACAGGCAAGACCAGGGTACTCACCTATAGAATCGGATATCTCATAGATGCAGGTATTGCCAGACCAGATCAGATACTTGCCATAACCTTCACTAACCAGGCAGCAAGAGAGATGTCTGGGCGTATATCCAAGATACTAGAATCCTCTGAGGTAGATAGCAGGCCTGGCATAGCCACGTTTCATGGATGGGCCCTGGGTCTCTTGAAAAAAAGACTTGGTAGAGAGGCAAGGCTCCTTATAGACGAGATGGACGCCATAGGGATCTGTAGAGATGCAGTAAGAGATTTGGGCCTGTCGCTTGCCAGGGCTCAAGGCATATACAGACGTATCTCACAGGCCAAACAGTACTGGCCACCAAGGATAGATAAGGGCCTGGAGGCCGTATATCATGCATATCATCTCATCCTCAAGGAATATGGCCTTTGGGACTATGATGACCTCATCCTTGAGGTGTTGCGGCTCTTTGAAGACGAAAAATTTAGGGCAGAATTTCATACAGAGGTCCCTTTTGTCCTGATAGATGAGTTTCAGGATGTCAGCCCTGCCCAGTATTGCCTGGTCAAGGCCATGGTGAAGAGAGATGGAGACATCACAGTAATAGGCGATCCCAATCAGTCTATCTATGGATTTAGGGGTGCAGATCCAGGATCCATGCAGCAATTCAGTATAGATTTCAAGGGTGTAAAGACAGTGATTCTGGATACTGCGTACAGGTCTCCACAGGCATTTCTGGATGCAGCAAAGGGTGTTGCCAGGATCAAAGGTATCTGCCTGAAATCTAAAAGGAGGCATATACACAGGCTCGAGATAAGGTCTTTTAAGGGCCCTGGAGCTGAGGCAAAATGGGTGGCAAGGACTATTGAACAGATAGTGGGAGGGCTCAGCTTTGATTCATTAAATAACGGTACTGCCAGGGGAAGTAACCTGAGGGGCCTCTCAGACGTGGCAGTACTCTTTAGATTCAGGGCATTGGGGACCCAGATTGCTAAGGCCCTGGCGAGCCAGGGGATTCCCTTTCAGCGTGCAGATGATCCTGATCCCCTGGCCCAAGAGGAGCTCTGCTCTATATGGCGTGTCTGGGAGGCAGTAAAGGGGAGGGGGATTCAATATCATCTAAAGAGGATGCCAGGCAATGATGACCTGTGGCACAAGAGGATACAAGACCTGAGGTCCAGCCCTGAGGCAAGTGATGGTCCTCGGCTCCTGAGCTCTATTATAGAGATGCTTGGACTTGATCCGAACAGGCCGGTCTTGAGGGCCCTACAGCGCACTGTGGAGAGATATCCAGAGGAGGACTCATTGGCCGTCTTGATTCGGACGGAGTCTGATATACTGGACCTCAATATAGAGGCAGTATCCTTGCTCTCAATTCATGCGGCCAAAGGACTTGAGTTTCCAGTAGTCTTTATGATTGGCTGTGAGGACGGGATCATCCCATGGAAAGAGGCCGATCCAGACGAGGAGAGGAGGCTCTTCTATGTAGGTCTCACAAGGGCATCAGAGAAGATATATCTGACTCATGTGAGATGCCGGAGACTCTTTGGACAGGAAATGGATGCAGGCCCAAGCCCATTTATATCGGATATACCTGAAGGCCTCCTGGTCAGAGCACAGGGACACAGGCCAAAGAGAGCCAGGAAGCCGAGGCAGGGAAGGCTCTTTTAATAACCCTTCACATTCCCCACAGGGATTAGACACTTCGGCAAGGGGCGTGAAGGGAATTTGAATGCCTATATCGTGTCCTTTGGGGCCTAAATAGACGGCGAGTATTCTCAAATAATGCCTCCATGACCTCTATCTTTCCCAGACCTTTAATCTGAGCGATACTATCCAGTGCTATTGTGATGTTGGCAGGTTCATTGCGTTTCTCTGGAAGGGGCCCCAGGACAGGGCTGTCGGTCTCAAGGAGCAGACAAGAGATGGGCAACTGCCTCACCAGTTTCTGCTTCTGGCGTGAGCGCACTATGGATGGAGGGATCGAAAAAAAATATCCTGCCTCTACTGCCGGCATAGCCGCTGATGCCTTTCCATCGAATGCATGGAGCTGTACCCTCTTCGCCCCACGCCCAAGTAACAGGCTGATTGCATGACGACCTGCAGACCTGGAATGGACATTGATTGGAAGATCGAGTTCCAGAGACAGATCGATGAAGGCAGAGAAGATCTCTCTTTGTATTCCCCTCTGTAGCCCATCTTTTACTATCCAGTAATCGAGCCCCACCTCACCTATGGCATACAGTCTGCATCGCTCTCTACGGATAAAAGAGATAAGTGATTCTGCCTGTTGTATATCTAAGTAGCTTGGGAATAGCCCTGCTGCAGGCCAGAGCTCAGGATAGCGTACAGCCAGCTCAAGATTTTTCCTGGCATCTGAGAGGTCTTCTCCTACTGCAACAATGGCAGTTACACCTACGGCATGTGCCCTCTCAATGACCTCTGTACGGTCGGGATCAAAACAGGGATCGCAAATATGGGCATGGGTATCTATAATCTTGTAAGCAGATCCAGACAACATATAGTTAGACCCATGGAGTTACCCATTCACATCCCCGACCAGCAGTGGCCAGAGGGGATATGAACGATTATATAGATACTATTATGGATTTCGTAGATCAGGCCAGGATATATGTCAAGGCCGGGGATGGAGGCCCCGGATCTGTAAGCTTTCGGAGGGAGCGTTTTGTCCCACGAGGAGGGCCTGATGGGGGCGATGGAGGAGACGGTGGAAGTGTTGTCTTTGTGGTAAATACAGGGCTAAATACCCTGCTCCCCTTTCGTAGAAGAGGCCACTTTAAGGCAGGGAAAGGGAAGGCAGGAAGGGGAAAGAATCAACACGGAAAGAATGGCCCAGACATCATTATAGAGGTACCTCCAGGTACATTAATAAAGGACCCTGATACAGGACGTGTGCTGGCAGACCTTACAGACCCAGGGAGACCATGGATTGCCGCCAGAGGAGGAAGGGGCGGTAGGGGAAATGCCCGTTTTGTGTCCCCGACATGTCAGGCACCACGCTATGCACAGCCAGGCATCCCTGGAGAAGAGAGATGGCTACTCCTTGAACTCAAGCTCATTGCCGACGTCGGCCTGATAGGGGCACCAAATGCAGGAAAGTCTACCCTGCTCTCCAGGATATCTGCAGCAAGACCAAGGATAGCACCATATCCCTTTACCACACTCGTGCCGAATCTCGGTGTGGTAGAACTCTCTGATGAGAGGAGTATGGTAGTAGCCGACATACCTGGTCTTATCGAAGGTGCCCACAAGGGTATAGGCATGGGCATTGACTTCTTGAGGCACATAGAGAGGACCAGGGTATTAGTCTATGTCATCGATGCATCACAAGGAGAAAAGGCGATCTGGCATGACTATCAAGTCCTCATGAAAGAGATTGGAGAATACCATGGCCCCCTGCTCGAGAGGCCCCAGGTGATAGCCTTAAACAAGATCGATATTATAAAAGATGTCGACAGAGAAGCTGCAAAAAGGGTCCTGGCAGGAGAGGGCCATGAGGTATATCTTATATCGGCCCTTACAGGATATGGCCTGACCTCACTTCTGGAAGGTGTATACCATCTGGTGGTAACTGTTCACACCCCCTCCTGTTGAACCGTTTACGTCGCTGGCCAGAGACGTCAGGAGGGGGGTTACTCTAGTAAATGGGTGATCTATCAGTTATAATTGCATTGAAATGGATACCAGGGCTCTACACCAACGCAGGTTTTTACAGTCTATCCGCAGGATAGTGATCAAGATAGGGAGTGCAGTCCTTACTGACCAGAAGGGACTGGATACCAGGATAATAGAAGACCTCTGCTCCCAGGTGGCCTGTCTCAAGAATGGCAATAGGGAGGTCACTCTGGTCTCCTCTGGGGCCATAGCCGCAGGTATGGGAAAGATGTTGGAGCTCACATCCCCCAAGACTGTACCTGACAAACAGGCCCTGGCCGCTATAGGACAGGGGCGACTCATGCAGGTCTATGAAGAGGCCTTTGAGAAATTCGGCCTTCGCATTGCCCAGATCCTGATTACCAGGGAAGGGCTGGTCTCAAGACACCGGTATGTCAATGCAAAGAATACCTTAAAGACACTACTGCAGTGGGGTGTAATCCCTATTGTCAATGAGAATGACACAGTCTCCACGGAAGAGCTCCAGTTCACTGACAACGATGCCCTTGCAGTGCTGATCGTGAATCTTGTAGAGGCAGAGGCACTTATATGCCTCAGTGATGTAGATGGACTCTATGACAGAGACCCAAGAGAGGACCCAGATGCACACCGCATCCCAGAGGTCTATAAGATAGACCAGTCAGTAATTGGCCTTGCCAGTGAAAACCATGGAAGGGCAGGAAGAGGCGGCATGAAATCCAAGATAGAGGCCGCACGCATGTTGACTGCCTGTGGAGTCCCTATGGTGATTGCGGGTGGGCATACAGAGGGTGTCCTGAAGAGGCTCTTTTCTGGAGAAGACCTGGGGACGATATTTTATCCAGGAGAGAGGCGGAGGATCTATGGAAGAAAGCCCTGGATTGCCTTTACCCTTGCCAGGCAGGGGAGCGTTGATATAGACAGAGGTGCAGCCAAGGCCATATTGGAGCAAGGCAAGAGCCTCCTCCCAGTCGGAGTTAAGAGGGTCGAAGGCAATTTTGATGCAGGTGCCTGTATAGTAGTACGCAATGGATCTGGAGAGGAGATAGCAGTAGGCCTGACTGGCTACAGTTCTCAAGACCTTTCTAGGATCTGTGGCTGTCATACAGGCGAAATATATGACAGACTTGGGTATCAGGGAGTAATAGAGGTCATACACAGAGACAATATGGTTATCTTATAGAGAGGTAAGACTATGGATGAGATAAAGACATTGATAGACAGGATGGCAAGAGGGGCAAGAAGGGCCGCAAGGGAGCTTGCAAGGCTCTCAAGCAGTGTGAAGAACGATATACTCCTCAGGACTGCAGATCGAATAGTAGAAGCCAGGGAGGGTCTACAGGCAGAAAACGAAAAAGACCTTGCAGCCGCACGAGACAAGGGTCTCAGTGCTGCCTTCATAGACAGATTGACCCTTTCAGATAAGGTCATAGGCTCTATGGCAGATGGGCTTCGAGAGGTAGCGGCCCTGCCAGATCCAGTAGGAGAGATCCCAAAGATGTGGAAGAGGCCAAATGGCCTCACGGTAGGCAGGGTCAGGATACCTATAGGAGTGATCGCAATGATCTACGAGTCCAGGCCAAATGTCACTATAGATGCGGCAGGACTATGTCTCAAGGCAGGAAATGCCATTATACTCAGGGGTGGATCAGATGCCATCCACTCCAATCTGGCCCTGTCTTCTATACTCCAGGAGGTACTGGCAGAGTTCTCTGTGCCAGGTACGGCGGCACAGGTAGTGCCTACCACAGACAGGGCAGCAGTCAATGAACTCCTAAAGAGAGAGGGAGAGATAGACGTCATAATTCCAAGGGGCGGAGAAGGCCTTATCCGCTTTGTGGCAGAGAATTCCCGCATCCCTGTACTGAAGCACTATAAGGGCGTATGCCACGTATATGTAGATAGGGGTGCAGACCTGGATATGGCCAGGGAGGTATGCTTCAACTCCAAGGTGCAGAGACCTGGGGTGTGTAATGCCATGGAGGGCATGCTGGTGCACAGAGACATCGCAGAGAAGTTCCTGCCTCTTATGGCAGAGGCCTTTAGAGATGCCGGTGTAGAGCTCAGGGGATGTGAACGTACCTGCCAGTTGGTACCCTTTGCCAGGGCCGCAGACGAAAGTGATTGGGGAAGAGAGTTTTTGGACCTGATCCTGGCAGTAAGGGTAGTAGACAGCATGGATGAGGCCATAGACTACATAGCCTCTCACGGCTCAAATCATACAGAGGCCATAATCACCAGGGACTATGCAAGGGCAAGGAGATTCCTCTCAGATGTAGATGCCTCTCTGGTCCTGGTAAATGCCTCTACCCGCTTCAATGATGGAGGTCAGTTAGGTCTCGGGGCAGAGATAGGGATAAGTACCTCCAAGCTACATGCCTATGGCCCAATGGGGCTTGAGGAGCTTACTACCACAAAGTTCATAGCCTTTGGTGACGGACAGATAAGGAGCTAGGGTGCGAATAGGTCTATTTGGAGGCACGCTGGACCCGATCCATTTTGGTCATCTCAGGTCTGCCGAAGAGATCAGAGAGGCCATGGGACTGGATGAGGTCTGGTTTGTGCCTGCTGCCTTTCCACCACACAAGCAGCATGAAAACATCACGCCCTTTTCCGACCGTCTTGCCATGCTAGAACTGGCTACTGCATCTGTAGAGCACTTCAAGGTCTCACCTATAGAGATGGAACGTCCTGGGCCTTCCTATTCTATTGACACACTGAGGGAACTCAGGAAGAGACACGGCAGTAAGATAGATCTCTTCTTTATCATAGGGAGTGATGCCTTTCTAGATATAGAGACCTGGAAGGACTATTCCCACCTTACAGACTTTGCCTCTCTAGTGATCATGGGAAGGAGACATGGAGACCTGGAGAGGACGAGAGAGGTCATATCCAGGGCCTTTCCTGCATATAAGGCCCAGGGCAAAAAAGGGGTCTATACTGCGTCTGCCAGAGGTACCATCTATCTCAATTCAGTAACCCATCTTGCAATATCAGCGACAGATATACGTCGGAGGGCAAGGATAGGTCTCTCTGTGCGTTTTCTCGTCCCTGAGATAGTCAGGAGATACATGAGGGAAAATAATATATATGCCACCAAGTCACTGCCTTTAGAACACAGACCTTCAGAGCTACTCGTACGAGAGATAGCCTCAGAGGTCTCAGAAAATAAGGGGGAAGAGATCGTGGTCCTGGATATGAGAGGTCGCTCCCCGCTTGCTGACTTTTTTATAATTGCCCAGGGCAGATCCACCAGACACGTCCAGGGCACTGCCAATAAGACACAAAAAAATCTCAAGAAAAAGGGGATCAGGTGTATAGGGATTGAAGGCGAGCAGGAAGGTAAGTGGATATTGATGGACTATGGAGATGTGGTAGTCCATCTATTCTATGAGCCTATCAGGGATCTCTATGACCTCGAGGGGCTGTGGAGCGATTCCCCTAGATTGATCCTAAAAGAGGACAGAGACGAGAAAGGAGCAGGTCATTGAAATCTGATATCAGATCTATCCGTCCGGTCATGTTAGTCATAATGGACGGATGGGGTTGGCGGGAAGAGATAGAGGGCAATGCAGTCAAGATTGCCAATACTCCAAATATAGATCGTTATTGCAGGGAATATCCATTTACACTCCTCAAGGCCTCTGGAGAGGCAGTTGGTCTACCATCTGGTCAGATGGGAAACTCTGAGGTGGGGCACCTGAATATTGGGGCCGGCAGGATCGTATATCAGGAACTCACACGGATCAATACGGCCATCAAGGATGGGTCCTTTTTCAGAAACCAGGTCTTGCTGGACATCATTGACAAGGTCCTGGCAGGTGGCAGCACCCTGCATCTCATGGGACTGGTCTCAGACGGCGGTGTACACAGTGAGATGGACCACCTCTTTGCCATTATCAAGATGGCACGAGATAGAGGGCTCAAGAAGGTCTGTGTCCATGCATTTATGGATGGACGTGATACGCTCCCTACAAGTGGTGCAGGCTATATAAGGGGCCTTCTCTCTGGAATGGAAGGTCTGGGTCTGGGTAAAATCGCCACGGTCATAGGCCGATACTATGCCATGGACCGTGACAAGAGATGGGACCGCATAGAGCTGGCCTATAAGGCCATGGTAAGAGGTGAAGGACATGGGGCCAGAGACCCGGTAAAGGCAATAGAGGAGTCCTACTCCAGGGGGGAGACAGATGAATTTATAAGGCCCATAATCATAACTGATACGCCTATGCACCAGATCAGAGACAGAGATGGAGTCATATTCTTCAATTTCAGGGCAGACAGGGCCAGAGAACTCACCAGGGCCTTTACTGACCCTGACTTCTCCGAGTTTGATGTGCATGATCGTCCTGGACTTGCAGGCTTTGTCTGCCTGACCCAGTATGACGAGCACTTCGATCTCCCTGTGGCATTCCCTCCTCCACACCTTGAACACATCTTGGGCCAGGAGGTGAGCGAGGCAGGGCTCTGGCAGTTCCGCATAGCAGAGACAGAGAAATACGCCCATGTGACATACTTTTTCAATGGTGGAGAGGAGATAGCTTTCCCAAAAGAGGACAGGTGTCTGATCCCTTCTCCAAGGGAAGTGGCAACCTATGATCAGAAGCCTGAAATGAGTGCCAGGCTCATAACTGCAGAGCTCCTGAGGCGCATAGGTCAAGACAGGTATTCACTGATAGTGGTCAACTTTGCGAATGGAGATATGGTAGGACATACTGGCAACCTGGCTGCTGCCATAGAGGCCTGTGAGGTAGTGGACCAGTGTGTGGGGCAGATAACAGAGGCCTGGAGGGCCCTTGGACATGTGACCATTGTGACTGCAGATCATGGAAATGCAGAGGTAATGCTGACCCCAGATCATAGACCTGCTACCTCGCACACGACCTCACCAGTACCTCTATATCTCATAGATGACCTACACAAGGGGATACACCTGGATCGAGGTATACTGGCAGACATAGCCCCTACTATCCTGGCTATGCAGGGCCTTGCCATTCCAGAGGCCATGACAGGGAAGGTGCTCTTCAGACAATAGATAGTCATGACGCACCCGATCTGTGAACTCAGAGATATCACCAAGGAATATCATGTACACCACAGTTTTTTTGAGTCAGGCATGCACAAGATCCGGGCCCTGGACAGGGTCAACCTCTCCATTAATAAGGGAGAGATCCTGGGGCTTGTAGGAGAGAGCGGCTGTGGGAAGACCACACTTGCAAAGATTGCCCTGGGAGTGGAGACCCCAAGTGAGGGCCAGGTCCTCTTTTCTGGAAGAGATATCTCCCATCTGGACAGGACTGACCTCAAGGAGTTTAGGCGCAAGGTACAGATGGTCTTTCAAGACCCCTTCTCCTCTCTAAATCCCAAAAAGACAGTCTTCAAGACCCTGAGCGAACCCCTGAGTGTACACAGACTGTGTCCCAGGAGGCACTATAGAGAACGGGTAGCAGGACTCCTGGAAGAGGTCGGCCTGGATGCCAGGGTCATGGACCGCTATCCACACGAATTCAGTGGCGGCCAGCGTCAACGCATAGGCCTTGCCAGGGCGCTTGCCACAGGACCAGAGATGATAGTTGCAGATGAGCCTACTTCTGCCCTAGATGTCTCTATCCAGGCACAGATCATAAATCTATTCCTGGATCTCCAGGAGAGGTATGGACTCTCCTATCTCTTTATCTCACACGACCTCAATATAATACAATTTGTGAGTCAGCGTGTGGCAGTAATGTATAAAGGACAACTCATGGAACTGATGCCCAGAGAGGCATTCCTGCAGATACCAGGTCACCAGACCAACAGATCCATCTGTCCACATCATCCATATACACAGCTACTTCTGAGTACTGTACCAGTGCCAGATCCAGACAGGCCTGTGGCGATTAAAGAGGCCTGGAGGACCAAAGATGGCCTGGAGGACAGAGTCCCTGTAAGAGGATGCGCCTTTTCATCAAGGTGCAAGATAGCTACAGAGAGGTGTAGAAGAGAACGCCCTCTCTGGAATGAGCTCACAAAAGGCCACTTTATATCGTGTCACTTTGTAAGAGATCTATGTTATGATTCCAGGGCATGCGATGCCCCAATCAGTTATGGAAAGAGAGACAGATAACACAAAAAGGGTAGCCCTTCAGTTTATTGTCCTTATGGGGGTTGTCAGCCTCTTTGGGGATGTCACATATGAAGGGGCAAGGAGTGTCACAGGTCCCTACCTGTCTCTCCTGGGTGCGAGTGCCAGCATAGTAGGTCTGGTGGCAGGTATAGGTGGATTTATTGGATATGCCCTGCGAATAGTGTCTGGTTATCTCTCAGACAGGACCAGGGCATATTGGCCCATAACGATCCTTGGCTATGGACTGATCTTATCTATTCCACTCCTGGCATCCGCGAACTTGTGGCCAGTTGCGGCCATTCTTATTATCTTGGAGCGTATAGGAAAGGGAATAAGGAGCCCGGCAAGGGACACGATCCTTTCATATGCCACTAGACAGGTTGGTAGAGGTACGGGATTTGGCATCCATGAGGCATTAGACCAGATTGGTGCCATTCTTGGCCCCCTTATCTTTTCGGCCGTGTTCCTCATGGGACATGGATACCGCATGGGATTCAATATACTGTGGATCCCTGCACTGTTATGCCTTGCTGTCCTCCTCTTTATAAGGAGAAAGGTCCCATCTCCTGTAAGACTTGAGGCCTCTGGCCCCTTACAGGATATCAGGGACAAAAAGGGGTTTCCAGGGGCCTTTTGGTCCTATAGCCTGTTTAGCTTCTTAAGCGTAGCAGGCCTTGTCAGTTTTCAACTCATATCCTATCACTTTAAGGTCCAAGGGATAGTCCCAGACAGCCATATCCCTATCCTCTATGCCATTGCCATGGGTGTGGATGCACTAGTGGCCCTCATGATCGGTAAGGCATACGACAGAGTGGGCCTGATATCTCTGATTGTAATCCCAATCCTGACCATTCCTGTCTCAGCCCTTGCCTTTTCCCACAGCTCTGGCCTTGTATTGATCGGCATCATACTCTGGGGTGCAGTGATAGGGACCCATGAGACCGTCATGCGCGCGGCAATCGCTGACTTGATTCCCCTTGAGGGCAGGGGCTCGGCATATGGCATCTTCAATACGATCTATGGAGGTGCCTGGTTCTTTGGCAATACAGTAATGGGATCTCTATACGATCTATCTATAAACTATATCATTGCCTTTGTAGTCGGAATGGAGCTGCTCTCGATCCCTATACTCTTCTTGCTAAAATCTCAGCGTGGCCTTTAGTCTCTTGGGACTGAGCAAGAGCTCCAGGGCATCCGTTGCCCGATTTACCTGGATATCTGCAGACATTATGGCATCGACTGAGCACCCTTCCCCTTCAGACACTGCAATGCCCACCTTTGCTGCCTTTAGCATCCGTCTGTCATTGTTTCCATTACCTAGAGCGACTACCTTCCCGGCACCAAGACCTGTTACATACTCTTCCTTCTGGACGTCGTGAGAAGTGCCGGTCAGGATATGGATCTTGCAATTGACCCCCCTTAGTTCCTCTCTTGCGGCACCAAAGGTATCGGCCGTAAGTATGTGTATCTCCAGAAAGCCTGCTATCTGATTGAGGGCATCTTTTACCCCAGGAAGCAGCTTACCCTCCACAGATAGGGTCCCTGTGAAGTCTGAAACCAGGTACTCAAGTTCTATCAGACCAAAGCCTGGGATATCAACTCCTAACATATTATTTATACTCCTTCAGACACATAGCTATCTTTTCAAGGACCTGTTCTATAGTCAGATGAGATGAATCAATTATAACAGAGTCAGGAGCGGCCCGGAGGGGTGCTATGCTACGTGTTGAATCCTCTCTATCTCTGGCCTCAATCTGGGCAAGTACTTCCTCATATCTTATTTTTTTTCCCTGGGCCTCTAACTGCCTCTTCCGTCGCCTTGCACGCTCTTCTAGAGAGGCAGTGAGAAAGACCTTGTGGGCTGCCTGGGGGAAGACCACTGTACCCATATCCCGACCCTCTGCCACTATATTGCCACGACTGCCCAGTTCTCTCTGTATCTTGGTCAGATATTCTCTCACTACAGGGACCTTAGAGACCGCTGAAGAGAGCCTGTCTATCTCTGGAGTGCGTATTAATGGAGAGACATCCCTTCCATTCAGGAAGATGCAGTTGCCTCTAAATTCCAGCTTCAGGTCCTTACAGAGCCCTGAGAGGCCCTCCTTTTGCCTGATATCTATAATTCCCTTATGCCTGGCGGCCCAGGCCACGGCCCTATACATGGCGCCTGTATCGAGATACAGATATCCCAGACGTCTGGCCAGTTCCTTACTGACTGTACTTTTACCGGCGCCAGCCGGTCCATCAATAGTAATAATGTCCATCAGCATATGCCATAATCACGGCCATATAGGCCAATGCGTTGAAGGCCACTAATGCCAGCAGTATCCCCACCAGGGCAACAAAGGCCCCGCGCGTCCCAGTCCAGACCAGGGCCACTATCTCACTCCCGGCCAG
>JALTHG010000035.1 GCA_027004715.1 Deltaproteobacteria bacterium | reverse complement strand
AGCTTTGAGCCTTGAGCCTTGAGCTATCTATATCCCTATCGCTGCAATCTCAGACTCTTTTTGGGGCAAGACTTCCCCCTTAAAGACCCATACCTTGACACCAATCACCCCATAGGTAGTCTTTGCCTCAGCCAGGCCATAATCAATATCGGCCCGCAGGGTATGCAGGGGGACTCTCCCGTCGAGGTACCACTCTGTACGACACATCTCAGCACCCCCCAAACGACCAGAGCTCGCAATCCTTATGCCCTGTGCACCAAACTTTCGTGCCATACTGACAGCCCTCTTCATAGCCCTCCTGAAGGATATGCGGCGTACAAGCTGATTGGCAATGTTTTCAGCCACCAGCTGTGCGTCTAACTCCGGCCTCCGAACCTCTGTGATATCAATCAATACCTGTCGCTTGATCAGTCTCTCTAAAGACTGCTTCAGGGCCTCAATCTCTACACCTTTTTTGCCTATAACTATACCAGGACGTGCAGTATAGATACGGATACGAAGCTTTTGTGCAGCCCTCTCTATCTCAATCTTAGATATCCCTGCACGGTAGACCCGGTCCTTAATAAATTTCCTGACTTTATAATCCTCAAGGATCAATGTGGGATATTCCTTTCCAGCAAACCAGCGTGACTCCCACGTACGCGTTATCTGTAACCTGAGCCCAACTGGATTTACTTTCTGTCCCAAGATACCCTCCTGATCTCTGTGCTCATACTAACCCTCATCCAATACTATCGTTATATGGGAAAGATAATGTCTTATCCTACACGCCCTGCCCCTGGCCCTGGGATGAAGCCTCTTCAGTTGAGGACCCTGGTCTACTGCTATCTTCTTTATATAGAGAATATCTACATCGATATTCGAATTCTGACTTGCATTAGCCAAGACAGACTCAAAGACCTTTTTTATCACCCTGGCAGCCTTCTTGGGCGTAATACTCAAGATCTGCATGGCCTCTCCTACAGGTTTGCCACGCAGGGCGTCAGCCACAACTCTGGCCTTTGATGGAGAAATCCTCAGATATTTGGCCACTGCTCTGGTTTCCATCAGTACAATCTCTCCTTACCTCTTCTTACGAACCTTGGCCTTTTTATCAGAGGCATGCCCATAAAAGGTACGGGTGGGCGAAAATTCACCAAGTTTGTGCCCTACCATATTCTCAGTAACAAACACGGGGATAAACTTCCTGCCATTGTGCACTGCAAAGGTGAGCCCAACCATGTCAGGCACTACCATAGACCGTCTGGACCACGTCTTGATGACGCGCCTCTCATTGGTCTCTCTGACCTTGAGCACCTTTTTCATCAAGTGCTCATCCACAAAAGGGCCTTTTTTTACAGACCTTGGCAACTTTCTCTCCTCTTCAATTTCCTCTATTGAGGCTACTGTCTCCGTCTTACTATAAGTGCATCACTAGACTTCTTCTTTCTGGTACGATATCCCTTTGCAGGCATTCCCCATGGACTGCATGGATGCCTGCCACCAGAAGACTTGCCTTCACCACCACCCATAGGATGATCAACTGGATTCATGGCCACACCCCGTACTCTAGGCCGCCTTCCAAGCCACCTCTTCCTTCCTGCCTTACCTAATTTGATATTACCATACTCAAGATTTCCTACCTGGCCGATCGTGGCCCTACAGCTATTGAGAAACATCCTCACTTCACCGCTTGGGAGACGGAGCTGTACATATTTACCCTCTTTGGCCATTACCTGGGCTGAGCTACCAGCACTCCTCACTATCTGCCCTCCCTTGCCTGGACGCATCTCCACATTATGCACCAGGGTACCCAGAGGCATATTCTTTAAGGGCATAGAATTCCCAGGACGTACCTCTGTCACGTCTTCAGATGTAATCACATCACCTATCTTGATACCTAATGGGGCCAAAATATATCTCTTTTCTCCATCCAGATAATGCAAGAGGGCAATCCTGGCAGACCTGTTGGGATCGTATTCAATAGCAGCCACCCTTGCCGGTATACCAAGTTTATCCCTATGGAAATCTATGACCCTATACCTACGCTTATGACCACCACCTCTATGTCTTACTGTAATCCTTCCATAGGAATTCCTGCCACCTCCACGCGTCAGCGGTCTAAGTAATGACTTCTCTGGCGCCTTGTCACTGAGGTCTGGATCTAACAATACAGTCATGCCACGTCTGGCCGGAGACGTAGGCTTATATTTCTTAATCGGCATTATACACCCTCAAAAAATTCTATACTCTGCCCAGGATATAGACGCACTATGGCCTTCTTCCTCTCAGGACGCCTCCCCAAAAAGTGACCTACCCTCCTGAGCTTTCCCTTCACTCTGATGGTCTGTACAGACTTTACCTTCACCTTAAAGACCTTTTCTACCACGTTCCTTATCTCGATCTTATTGGCCCTGGGGTGTACCTCAAAGGCCAACTGATCTACCTTCTTCTGCCGGGTGGCCTTCTCAGTAATCAAGGGGGCCTTTATCACTGAATACATGTCTTTCATGTCTGCAACCTCTCTTCAATCAACCCAACAGCAGGCTCATGGAGTATTACATGCTCATATCTCAATAGATCATATACATTGAGGCCCCTTTGAGACAAGATCTTGACATATGGGATATTGCGTGCAGACAATTCCAGGACCTGATCCGGTGTATCTATCACTATCAGTGCCTTCTTTACATCAAAGCGGTCAAGCAGGGCCTTCATGTCCCTGGTCTTGATTCGATCCAGACCAAAATCTCTGATGACCAGGAGATGCCCTCCTTCTCTCTTTGTAGTAAGGGCCATCTTTAGGGCAAGCCGACGGACCTTTTTGGGCAGGGTATAGCTATAATCTCTTGGTTTTGGTCCAAATGCCACACCGCCCCGTCTCCCTATCGGAGAGGTATTGCTTCCCACCCGTGCATTACCAGTCCCTTTCTGACGAAAGGGTTTCTTACCACCTCCACTGACCTCGGCCCGTGTCTTGGTACAGGCATTACCAGAACGCCTTTTGGCCATCTGCCACCTGACCACTTCATGTAGTATCCCCTCCTTTGGTGTCACAGAGAATACGGCGTCACTCACCAGGACTTCATCGACTTTCTCTCTCTGTGCATTATAGACTGCCAGGGTTGCCATGCCATATCTCCTTTATTTAAAGCGCACAGACACCAACTGATTGACAGCGCCAGGGACACTCCCCTTAACCAACAGGAGGTTCTCGTCAGACCGCACATCTATAACCATGGAATTCTTTACAGTAACGCGTTTTCCACCCATACGACCAGGCATCCTCTTGCCCTTGATGATCTTAGATGGGCTGGCACTCTGGCCTGCTGACCCCAGTGCCCTGTGGTGCTTGGAGCCATGGCCCATGGGACCCCTGGAAAATCCATAACGCTTTACTGTGCCAGAAAAACCCCGACCCTTGCTCACGCCTATTATATCTACCAGGCTACGGACCTCCAGGTCCTTTAAGGTCAAGACCTGTCCAAGCGTAAATGCATTCGGATCGTCTACTGAGACCTCATGGATATAACGAAATCCATGGTCCAAACCCGCCTTTTTCACATGCCCCTGTTCTGGCAGCCTGAGTCTATTCAAGGGTTTCACACAGTAACCAAGCTGGAGTGCATTATATCCTTCCCTGTCTACTGTCTTTTTCTGGAGTACAGTGCAGGGACCAACCTCCAATACTGTAACTGGGACAATTTGACCATCTTCTAAAAAGAGCTGGGTCATACCTAGCTTTCGGCCCATCATGCCTCTCAAATTCAACATTCCTGCTATCTCTATCTGCCTATAGTTTGATCTCTACGTCCACTCCTGCAGACAGCTCCAATTTCATCAGGGCATCTATTGTCTGCTGTGTGGGCTCCAAGATATCTACCAACCTCTTATGGGTACGGATCTCAAACTGCTCTCTTGACTTTTTATCTACGTGAGGTGAACGCAATACTGTATAACGGCTTATAGAAGTGGGTAATGGAATTGGCCCGCCAAGACGGGCCCCTGTCCTCTTTACAGTATCAACGATCTCACCTACAGACTGATCAAGCTGCCTGTGATCATAGGCCTTAAGACGAATCCTTATCCTCTGTGTCGGGATTATCATTTCCCATTCCTCATATCAATTGGTGTAAAATAAGACCTGTAAGGCCCTAGCCCAGGATCTGGCTTACCACACCGGCTCCCACTGTCTTGCCACCCTCACGGATCGCAAAACGTACCCCTTCCTCCATGGCTATGGGCTGAATCATTGAGACCTCTAAAGAGGCATTGTCACC
>JALTHG010000034.1 GCA_027004715.1 Deltaproteobacteria bacterium | reverse complement strand
AAAGCTGAAAGCTCAAAGCTCAAAGCTGAAAGTAAAAGATTAAATATATGATTTTTTGCCTTATCCCTTTGATCTTCTGACTCTAAGCCAACTTTCATGCCCAAGGGTGCGAAGCACCACTTAGCATAAAAGTTTAGAATGCGACTCCAGAATACATCAGAAGAGACAGATAGAAGACTAACATGGAATCGTTATCTGTCAAGACAATAAACTCACTCTACCCCAGCTACTCCATCATACTCAAATAATGTCCTGTACGATATGAGTATTTAGATCGATCTGAGACCAAGATATCTTTTCAGCAGGTTTACTATATCTTTGGCATAAAACGCCATAATCATGCCTAAAAACAGGCAGATAGCCGAGACCCAGAAGATGCGGATGTGGAGTGCCTGGTGATGGAGGAGAAAGAGATCCAGACAGAATATAACCAGCCCCAGGTGAATCAGGGAGGACCCAAGGCGTCTCCAATATCCTCTATAGTGAAAATTCAGGGGCCTCCCTATAAGTACCAAAGAGAGGACCACGACCTGGAGCAGGGCAGAGATAATAAGTACCCATAACACTGCCTCACGCCAACCCCATATTATGTACAGACCTATGGCAACTATCCCTAATACTGCCATGAAGCCCTGGAGCCAGTTAGTGGGAAACAGTCGCTTGGGTATGCAGAGACCAAGGGTCAAAAAGAGGGCCACGAGGAGTGGGGCAAGGAGGCTGTTCATATCTTCCTCAAAGGCCACCTTGACTGCCGGTGTCACGCTCTGGAGATTTGCCCACTTAAAGTAAAACATCCCTCCTATGCAGAGGATAGAGATGAGAAACATTATCCCCACTGTGATCAGGATCAGGATAAAATCATAGTTTAATCGCCGCATTTCACTACCCTGAGTGCTCTCCAGGAAAGAAGAAGGAGGCCATAACAGTAAAGAGCATGGCAGCAAAACAGAGGATGCCAAGCCCTCCTACAAAATTCCACATCCCCTTACGCGACAGATACAGTCGGGCATGGAGGTATGTGGAAAAGACTATCCACATCATGAGAGAACTTGCTATCTTTGGATCCCACCACCAGTTAGGTCCCCATGCCTCCAGTGCCCAGGGATATCCAAGGAGCATGCCTACTGTCAGGAGGAGATAGCTGAGCTTTGCATAGACATAGGTCATGGCCTCACAGAGCGGCTCTCTGGTCCAGAGCATGGCAACACAGCCGGCAAAGAAGACAGTGAGGCCGGCATAGGACAGAAAAAGCAGGGGTGGATGTACCCACATGTAACTGGCATTATAGTAAAACATGAGCCTGGGGTAACACCGCATGAAGAGTTTGAGGCGCTCTATAGGAGACAGAGGTGCAAACCAGGGGCCAATTTCTTCAAAGAAGTGGGGAAGGGGCTGATGAAAGGGGTTGCAGACAAGGCAGAGGACAACTATCTGGATGATAAGGAGGACCTGGAGCAGGATACGAAAGACCGACTGGTTCAGTCTACGCCAGGCCCAGAGGGCCATTCCTGCATAGCCCAAAAACCAGAAGAGGTACTTTTCGTTCTCCAGCCAGAATGGGAGGGTATACCTGGGTGGTGTTGCCGGATTATAGAGAGGAAGGGCATAAGAAGAGCGGCTGTTTATGCCCTTCAGCCACCAGTTGGCCATATTGGCCAGGTTCTCTGGAAGCCGCAGGACCAGATGCCGGTGAATCTCCCAGTGGAACCAGATTACCAGGATCAGTCCTATGGAAAGTAGCCCTGAAATGACCGACATCAGGATATAGGCAATATGCTCAGGCCCTTCCCTGGATTGCTTGATCTGCCAGGGGATGCAGATGGCTAAGGCGGATATAGCAAAGAGGAGGAGATAGGTCAGGAGGCCACCTGAGCTCTGGTAGAAATCTATGGCCGAACTCATCTCTGACATGGACCCTGTTTATATAGCAGAGACTGCCATAAGTCAAAATAATTCGGTTATGAATGTCCACAGTATACAAAAAGGCCTTTCTTGACGCCTGGTGCCTCTTCATGTAAAGACAGAGGTCGGAAGACAGAGGACAGAGGTCAGATGACAGCAAACAGGAACCAGAGACCAGAAAGACTGGAGCGTCTGAGAGAGATAGTGCTGGAAAGATCATTTAGATATAATGAGAGTCACCCATTTCAACTGGTCTCTGGTGTATTCAGTCCCTTTTATTTTGATTGTAAAAAGACAACACTGGACCCTGAAGGTGCCCATCTGATAGGAGAGATAGTCTTTGATAGGGTAAAAGACTGGCCAATTGTAGGTGTGGGTGGATTGACCCTGGGCGCCGATCCTATTGCCGCTGCAGTAATGCATACGGCCTGGTCTCATGGGCGTCGCATTGCACAGTTTATTGTCCGGAAGAAATTGAAGGGTCATGGGGCAATAAAATGGGTAGAAGGCAACCTCTGTAGGGGTGATCAGGTCCTGGTAGTAGACGATGTGGTGACGACTGGCGGTTCTGTTATCAAGGCAGTTGAAAGGGCGCTTGAAGATGGATTGAACGTCTATGGTATAGTGGTACTGGTTGATCGTGAGGAGTTTGATGGGATGAAGAGGCTTCAGGAGGCCATGCCTGGCCGTCCAGTAGAGGCCCTTATTACCAAGACGGAGATCATGGCCCTGTATAATAGGAGTAGAGAATGAAGAGGGATGACAAGAAGCTATCTATTATAGGTGCAGGGGCCGTGGGGACGGCCGCTGCACAGTGGGCTGTAACTAGATCTGTTGCAGACACCATAGTATTGCTGGACGTAGTGGAGGGCCTTCCCCAGGGAAAGGCCCTTGATCTCGTCCAGACCTCTCCACTGACTGGATCTGAGGCCGATGTGCTTGGGACCAATGACTATGCAGACACTGCAGATTCGGACGTAGTTATCATAACTGCCGGGCTTGCCCGCAGGCCTGGAATGAGCCGAGGCGACCTGTTAGACAAGAACGTCCAGATCATTCGAGAGGTCACTGAGGAAGTTGCCAGATATTCCCCCAATGCATGTCTGATAGTAGTGACAAATCCTATTGATGCCATGGTCTATACTGTCTTTAAGGTATCTGGCTTTCCAAAGCAGCATGTGGTGGGAATGGCCGGGGTCCTGGATTCTGCCAGGTACCGCACATTTATAGCCCAGGCCCTGGATGTGGCCCCTCGTGACGTAACGGCACTCGTAATGGGCATACATGGAGATAACATGCTTCCTCTGGTAAGGCTTGCCAGTGTCGGAGGAGTACCTGTAGAGGCCCTCCTGTCCAAAGAGGAGATCGAGGAGATAGTCTATCGCACACAGCACGGAGGTGCAGAGATAGTAGGACATCTCAAGACAGGAAGTGCCTTTTCTTGTCCTGGTCTTGCTGCAGTAGAAATGGCCCAGTCTATCCTCAGAGACGAGAAGAGGGTGCTGCCCTGTGCGGTCTATCTGGAAGGAGAGTTTGGTATCAGCGGCATATTCCTGGGAGTACCAGTAGTGCTTGGAAGGGACGGAGTAGAGCGCATCCTGGAATTTCCCCTCTCGCAGGAGGAACAAGAGGCCCTGGGCAGGTCTGTGGAGGCAGTAAAGAGACAGATTGCGGCCACAGGCCTCTGATATATGGCGATCTGTCCTAACGGTTCAAAGGAGGGATATGAAGTCTTACGCTCTGTCTTATCTGTACAGTCATAAAGGTTACGATGGACCTGTCTAGACATATCAGATATAGAGCTTCTCTCTTGGGCATAGTCTGTCTTGCCATGTGTATGTTGCTCTTTGCGTCAAGGGCACTATTCCCAGAGGTAAAGCCACCACTGCCACAAGAGATGCCCCCACCAGATATCTATGGATTTACGATTGCCAACTCCAGGGATGACCTCTTGGCCTATTTTTCTCTGAAAAATGGGTGTCCCTTAGAGGTAAAGACTGCATTAGCGACCGGGATTCCAGTGCGATATGTCTACGAATTAGAGCTACAGAGGCCCCGCTTCCTGGTAAAAAAGCTGCTCTCTCAGCGCACTGTAATAAGGATCATCACATTTGATACCCTCAAGCAGGAATATAGGGTCTCATTTGGCCCAGATGTCCCCAGGGTGATCAGTGTAAAGACCCTAAAAGAGGCCGAGTCTATTGCCTTTGAGATAAATGACGTCCCAGTGATACCCCTGGCCAGGCTCCTCAGGGGAGAGACATATATATTGCGAGTCAGGGCCAGGATAGAAGAGGCAAACTCTTCCCTGCCATTCAGAAGACTCATGAAGATCTTTTCCTCCTGGAGTTATCAGACTAAGTGGCATGAAGTCCAGTTTAAGTACTAAAGAGGCCAAAAAGCGAAAAAACGAACGAATTATCATGGCGGTGGCAGTGCTCGTGATCATCCTGCTATCGCTTGCCGAGCACTATCTGGTCTCAGGCTCCAGTCCACTGTCGGCAGGTAGTAATGCAGTTATCTTTGCAGTAATCAATCTAAACATACTCCTCATACTCCTGCTCAGTTTTCTTATAGTACGGAACCTGGTCAAGCTGATATTTGAAGACAGAAGGAATGTACTGGGTGCAAAACTCAGGACCAAACTCGTCATAGCCTTTGTCTCTCTATCGATCCTGCCGACAATGATGCTCTTTCTGGTCTCCTTTCAGTTTCTCAGGACCAGTATCTCATACTGGTTCAATGTAAAGGTAGAGAGGTCTCTAGAGAATGCCCTGATAATAGGACAGACATACTATGAAGGACAGATCAGCCATCTGCGTTATGTGGCACAGGAGATAGGTGACACCTTGACCCTGAAGTGCATCTCAGGAGATGGCTCTCTGGATAGGGCATGTATACAGAAGTTGATAAACCCAATACCACTATTGGGTGATATCAGGGGCCCTGATCAGGTCTTTCTCAATTCCCTGGAATTGATAAATCCAGTCCATGAAGAGCTACTGGCCAGGATAAGATTTCCCCTCGTAGGCATGCCGCCAGACATCCCTGCCTCTCTGCTCAATCAGGTCTTTACTGGGGAAAAGACCTCTCTCTTATACACCAGGGGCCTGGAAAACGGTGAACTTATCAGGATCTTATATCCCCTAAGGGATACAGATGGCCATATCCTTGCCGTGTTGGCTGTAGGCCACCTGATACCTCAGGATGTAGGGCGGATGTTGGACAATATCCGTCTGGGATATCAAAATTATCGCCAGTTGAGGCTGTTTCAAAACCCGATCAAGGGTACCCTGTTGATTACCCTGTTTCTGGTCACCCTGTTGATCCTCTTTGTCTCCATATGGTTTGGATTCAGGATTGCCAAGGGGATCACTGGCCCTGTGCAGATGCTGGCCGAGGCCACCCATCGGATAGCCCTTGGAGACCTGGACTTCAGTCTGGAAGACAGAGGCAGAGATGAACTCAGTTCTCTGATGCAGGCATTTAATACCATGACTCAGGACCTCAAAGAGGCCAGACGTCGTGCTGAAGAGGCCTCAAGACAGCTCAGAAAGAGCTATGCCGAGCTGGAACAACGCAGACGCTATATAGAGATCATCCTCCAGAATGTGACTGCAGGGGTAATATCTATAGATAGACAGGGCATTGTCACGCTCATGAACAGATCGGCCGAGTCCATATTGGACATATCTTCAAGTGAGATTGTAGGAAGGCCCTATTCTCAGCTCCTGACAGAGAATCAGGCCAGGGATTTTGAGGATATCAGACAAGAGCTGACTGTCTCTCCAAGAGGTACACTCAAGCGCTCAATCCATATGGTAGTAAAGGGAAAGACCCTGTCTCTATTAGTAAGCTTTACTATACTGAGAGATCAAGAGGGGAGGTCTTTAGGGGTAGTCGTGGTCTTTGATGACCTGACAGAATTAGAGAAGATCCAGCGCCTTGCTGCCTGGCGCGAGGTGGCCAGGCGCATTGCCCATGAGGTCAAGAATCCATTGACCCCTATACAGCTCTCTGCCCAGAGACTCCGCAGGAGATACCTCGACGGCCTGGACGACGATGCAAGGGCAGTATTTGATCGGTGCACCAATACCATTATAAGCCAGGTAAGAGAGCTCAAGCGTCTGGTAGATGAATTCTCTAACTTTGCCAGGATGCCCAGTTCCAGACCCCGTCTCACAAGGCTGGGTGATCTGGTAGACAACGTGCTCACCATCTATAGAGATGGCTATTCGAATATCCTATTCAGACTGGATGTGCAGAAAGGACTGCCAGAGACCATGCTAGATCCAGACCAGATAAAGAGGGCACTTATTAATCTCCTGGACAACGCAGTGGCCTCCATGCCTGGAGGTGGTGAGATAGGCATAAAGATAACATATAATAGGGACAGAGAGGAGGTATGCCTTGAAGTGTCTGATACTGGCATAGGCATACCCCCTGAGAGCCTACCCAGGCTCTTTGAGCCCTATTTTTCGAGAAAGAAGGGAGGGACAGGCCTGGGACTTGCTATTGTAAACTCTATTGTAGCAGACCATAATGGACATATAGAGGTAGAAAAGAATGTACCCAAAGGGACAAAATTCCTCCTATTCTTCCCTGTGGGTAAAAAATTGGGATAGTCGTTTTTCACCATGGTCAAGAAAAAGATATTAGTAATAGACGATGAAGAAAAAATACTCCAGTCTGTGACAGACATCCTGGAAGATGAGGGCTTTGAAGTACAGACCTCTCTGGATGGAGAGACGGCCCTGAGGCTTATGGAGGGAGGACTCCCAGACCTTGTCCTGGTAGACATATGGATGCCTGGGATGGACGGCCTGGAGTTTTTGAGGCAGATGAAGGCCAACTGGCCCTTTATCCCGGCAGTGATCATGTCTGGGCATGGGACTATTGAGACGGCCGTAAAGGCCACAAGGCTCGGGGCATATGACTTCATGGAAAAGCCCCTCTCCTATGAACACCTGCTCCTTACTGTACAGAATGCCCTGAAGTACAGCGACCTCCGCGAAGAAAACGTCCTCTTAAGACAGAGGGCAGGCACAATGCGTGAGCTCATAGGGGAGAGTACTGCCATGAAACGGCTCAAAGAGCAGATCGCTATTGTGGCCCCTACTGATGCCTGGGTGCTGATCCAGGGAGAAAATGGGACTGGCAAGGAAGTCGTGGCCCAGACCATACACCGCCTGAGTAAACAGAATCAGAGGCCACTCGTAGAGATCAACTGTGCTGCAATACCTGAGGAGCTTATTGAGAGCGAGCTGTTTGGGCATGAAAAGGGGGCATTTACTGGCGCAACCACCATGAAGAGGGGAAAGTTTGACCTGGCAAACGGTGGGATCCTGTTTCTGGATGAGATTGGAGATATGAGCCTCAAGACCCAGGCAAAGATCCTGCGTATCCTGCAGGAGCAGAGATTTGAGAGAGTCGGCGGAAACAAGACCATAAGGATAGATGTACGTATTGTGGCAGCCACAAACAAGGACCTGGAAAAAGAGATAAGAGAAGGGCGTTTTCGAGAGGACCTGTACTATAGACTGAATGTAATATCCATAGAGATCCCTCCCCTAAGGGAGCGTAAAGACGACATCCCTCTACTTGTAGACGCCTTTTTGAGCGAGTTTACAGGAGATGCCGCCCATGGACCCAAAAAAAGGGCAACTCCTGAAGTGATAGAGGTATTTATGCACTATGACTGGCCAGGAAATGTAAGAGAACTGCGCAATATGATAGAGAGGCTGGTAATCCTTTCAAAGGGGCCAGAGATCACAGTAGACGATCTGCCCCCCTCTTTCTCTCGTAGAGGTCCTAAGACCCTACATGAGACCAAAATCAATGCTGAGGCCCCATGGATGACCTGTCCGGACTTCAGGGAGGCAAGGGCCATGTTTGAACGAGAATACCTTGCAAGGAGGCTTGCCGAATTCCAGGGCAATGTCAAGAGGACTGCAGAGGCCATTGGCATAGAAAGGAGACATCTATATAGGAAGATCAAGGCATTAGGCCTGGCTTAGTAAGTCCTCAATAAGTCCTGGCAATTCGGTTACTAGACCTTTTTCCAACCCCTTTCTTCTGCCCTTATCAGCCGTTTGATGTTGTCTTTATGTCTTATCCAGATGACAATAGTGATCCCCAGAGACATAAACTCAATGGCAGGTATTGGGCAAAAGAGATATATCAAAATCGGCATAAGGACACTTGCAGTGAGTGAGCCAAGGGATACATAGCTCCACTTCTTTACTACTAACACAAATATGACTGTGGCAAGGCCAACCGCTTTTGGACAGATAGCCAGAAACACCCCTGTTGCAGTGGCAACGCCCTTTCCACCATGCAGAGCAAGAAATATTGAATAACAGTGTCCCAATACTGCGCAGAGACCAGTGCATGCGATCCAGAAATAGAGGTCAGGTGAGCCAGAGATGGCATACCTGCATCCAATAACTGGTAAGAGGCCTTTGAGGAGGTCTGTCACCAATGTCAATAGACCCCAGCCTCTACCTGTTACCCTTGCTACATTGGTAGCCCCTATGTTCCCACTGCCCTGTCTTCGGATGTCTATACCCCTGGCACGAGCAAAGACCAGACCGAAGGGTATAGACCCGATGAGATAGGCCATAGTTGGCCAGACTATCTGCGATAAAGAGAGCATTTCTCTGGATATCTCAGGAGACGTCCTCTCCTCAAGGCCCTTGTCAACTCCAGGCGCAGTCTGGTATAGGGATTACGTACAATACCTGTTGCTGTGTCCAGAGAGCCTATCTCTCTGTCTCTGCATTCCAATTTGCCGTCACCATTGTGGTCAAAGACTATATACTCCGGAGGCCCTGAAGTACCTTCAAAGACCGCTATCTCAATGGACCTGCTGTAGTCAGCCTTCTCCTCTAGTCTCAAGAAGACCTGGCCAAGACCTGTGTCCAGTCCAAATCGCGATATATATACCCCTTTCTGATGCACTGGTCGTAAGGCCTTATCTATAGAGACTGGAGCCCCAAATGGACGGACCATATCAAAAAATGCATGCCTGCTATTGAAAATGACTACTGGGTCACCCAGCCTACAGAATGCATATATGATATCCATAGCATGATCCTCTACAGCTATGCAGCCCTCAGTCCAGTCCCTGGTCCTGTGTCTACCCTTGCCACGGTATATTCCACCGCCATGTATGCCGATCCCCCCGCCAAGTGCAGTATCGTCAGGTGGAGGACTACCCGCAGATATAGCACGTACAATAGAACGGAATTCTCCCAGGGAGATATATCCTGCCCTCAGGCCCATCCAGGCATCTACCTCGTTGGGATAGGAGATCCCCAGAAATTTGTGAAATCTGCTCTTTGCCTTTTTATAGGTCACGTAATAGTAGCCTTCAGGCGTGGACCCGTCTCCCCTATGACGTTTTGGCGACATGGAATCTATGCCGAGTGATACAGGGATCCTCTTTATGATTTCTCCATGTCTGCAGAGAAACAGGCGGTGTATGCCCTTATCTATTACTATGCACCTTGCCGGGGTCTGTCCTGCACAGGCCGTGCAGGTAAGGCCCCAAAGGGCCATCAAGGTCCATATCAGGCCACTGAGAATCTTGATAGGATCGCTACTCATACGGGCTAGACTGCAGGCCAATTTCTCCATGGACCCATGGCCAGTTCCAGGTTATATGCAGCCTTAAGGAGGCTCTGTTCCCCAAAGTGTGTGGCCATCAACTGGAGCCCTATGGGAAGGCCATTATGGTCCATGCCGCAGGGTACAGAGATCCCTGGTATACCTGCCAGGTTCGCTGGGATAGTAAATATATCAGAGAGATACATCTGTAATGGGTCATCTACCTTCTCTCCCAGCCTGAAGGCAGAGGTTGGGGCCACAGGTGCAGCAATCACATCACAGTCTTTAAAGGCATGCCTGAAGTCCTGGACGATCAGGGTACGTACCTGGGAAGCCTTTTTATAATAGGCATCGTAATATCCTGAAGACAGGGAATAGGTCCCTATCATTATCCTCCTCTTGACCTCTGGGCCAAAGCCCTGAGACCTGGTCTTCTTATACATGTCTGTAAGGTCCTTGAAGCCCTGGGCACGCAGTCCATACTTTACTCCGTCATAGCGTGATAGGTTGGACGATGCCTCAGCCGGGGCAATGATATAGTATGTAGCTACGGCATATTCTGTGTGGGGAAGGCTCACCTCTACCAGCCTGGCACCCTGGCCCTCCAGCGCAGAGACTGCAGTCTTTACAGCCCTCTCCACATCTGGATCCAGACCTGAGACAAAATATTCCTTAGGCAGACCTATTGTGCAACCCTCCAGTCCTGGGATCAGAGAGAGTGTATAGTCAGGTACGTCCCTGGGTATAGATGTGGAATCCCTTGGATCATAGCCAGATATGACATTCAACAACAGGGCACAGTCAGTAACGTCCCTGGTTATAGGACCTATCTGATCTAGGGAGGAGGCAAAGGCCACCAGGCCATATCTCGATACCCTACCATATGTGGGCTTCATGCCCACGACCCCACAGTGTGAGCTGGGTTGACGTATGGAACCACCTGTATCTGAACCCAGTGAGCAGGCACAGGTCCTGGCAGCAACAGATGCCGCTGAGCCACCGCTCGATCCACCTGGGACCCGCTCGAGGTCCCAGGGATTGTGTGTGGGATAAAACGCAGAATTCTCTGTAGAAGAACCCATGGCAAACTCATCCATATTTAGCTTGCCCAACATCACTGCACCATGAGCCTCAAGCCTCTCTATTACTGTGGCGCTGTATGGCGGCACAAAATTCTCCAGCATCCTGGATCCACAGGTGGTCCTAACGCCACAGGTACAGATGACGTCCTTTATGCCCATGGGGATCCCTGTGAGAGGGGTAGCCTCTTCTACATCTCTGCTGAGGCATCTATCTGCCTCTTCTGCCTGTGCCAGGGCCTGATCTGGGGTCAAGGTCAGATAGGCCCTTACCTTAGAATCGACCTCATCTATCCTCTTGAGGTAGGTCTTTGCGACCTCAACTGCAGATACTTCCCTTTTGATAAGGAGCTCGTGTAGCTCATGCACACTGAGGTCTGTCAGACTCGACATATGTGTCTCCTCTCATAACCGTTCACATCCCCCTCTTGAACCGTTTATTGTGAACACTTCCCTCGATCAGATGATCTTTGGCACCCCAAACATCCCCTTTTCGTGCTCAGGGGCATTAGAGAGCGCCTCATCAACTGACAGGGATGGCATTGACCTGTCCTCTCTAAAGACGTTTGTGAGCTCCAGGGCATGGGTAGTAGGCCTTATACCTCCAGTATCTAGTTCTTCCAGTTTAGCTATATACCCCAGTATATTGTTTAGTTGTCTGGAGAGGTCTTTAATTTCATCTCGCTCCAAGCTGAGCCGGGCCAGATCGGCCACATGTTCAATTTCAGAGACCGTTATCTTCATAGATATGACCTCCCTCAGGTCCCCATAGTCCAGGAGACCAGATACTCCTCCTGCTCCTGTGTCAGCCTATCTATCTTGATCCCCATACTCGAGAGCTTCAGCCCTGCAATCTCTGTATCTATCTCCTTTGGTACGCTATAGACCCTGTTCTCCATATCATGTCCTTTATTTACAATATACTCTGCGCACAGGGCCTGGTTGGCAAAACTCATATCCATCACGCTCGATGGATGTCCTTCAGCAGTAGCCAGATTGACAAGCCTACCTTCACCCAATACATATATCCGTCTTTTATTTATCAGGCTATATTCCTCTACGTATTCCCTGATGATACGCCTGTCTTCGCTTATGTCCTCTAAGGCATTGAGATCGAGTTCTACATTAAAGTGCCCAGAGTTTGCCACAATAGCGCCGTCCTTCATGAGCAGAAAGTGCTCTTTTCTGATGACATTGATATCTCCAGTGACAGTACAGAAGAAGTCTCCCAGTGGGGCTGCCTCTATCATGGACATGACCTGATATCCATCCATAACGGCCTCAAGGGCCCTCAGGGGCTCTACCTCTGTGACAATTACCCTGGCACCCATACCCCTGGCCCTCATGGCCAGACCCCTACCACACCAGCCATATCCTGCCACTACAAAGGTGCTCCCCGCTATGAGCCGGTTAGTAGACCTGATAATCCCGTCCATGGTAGACTGCCCAGTACCATAGCGATTATCAAATAGGTGCTTGGTATTGGCATCATTTACAGCTATAATAGGATAGCCAAGTACACTATCTGATGCCATTGCCCGAAGCCTGATCACTCCAGTTGTGGTCTCTTCTGTCCCTCCAATCACACTGCTAAGCAACTCCTTTCGCTGCATATGGAGTGTAGAGACCAGATCTGCTCCATCGTCCATGGTAATCTGCGGTCTTGTATCCAGCACCGCCCTTACATGGTCATAATAGGTATTATTGTCCTCTCCCTTTATGGCAAATACTGGAATCTTGCTGTCTTTTGCCAGAGATGCCGCTACATCGTCCTGGGTACTGAGGGGATTTGAGGCACACA
>JALTHG010000033.1 GCA_027004715.1 Deltaproteobacteria bacterium | reverse complement strand
GGCCTCTGTGTCTTTAGGAAAACAGGACCCCCCAAAACCTGGTCCTGGATGGAGAAATTTAGGACCGATCCTCCTGTCAAGTCCCATGGCCCTGACCACATGATAGACATCTGCTCCGACTTCCTCACAGAGATTTGCTACTTCGTTGATAAAGGATATCTTTGTGGCCAGGAATGCATTGGATGCATATTTGATCATCTCTGCAGTCTCAAGATTGGTTGTTATAAATGGGGTCTCAATAAGATATAGAGACCTATAGATATCTTTTACTATGGCAAGGGCCTTTTGGCTGTCTGACCCCAAGACAACGCGGTTTGGATGCATGAAGTCCTCTACAGCAGCGCCCTCCCTAAGAAATTCAGGGTTCGACACCACATCTATCTCCACAGGATAACGCTTATTTTCGTCAATTAAGCGCTTTATCCAACGGTTAGTCCCTACAGGCACTGTACTCTTAGTCACTATAACCTTGTAGTCATCTATAATCCTGGCAAGCTCTGTAACCAGCTCCTTTACGGCTGACAGATCTGCACCCCCTTGACCGTCCGAGGGGGTCCCAACGGCCACAAAGATCACGAGAGACTGCCTCACTGCCCTGGCAAGCTCTGTAGAAAAAGAGAGGCGCCCGTTTGCACTATTGCGCCCTACTAACTCCCTCAGGCCAGGTTCAAAAAAGGGGATGATACCTTCTTTTAGGGCAGCGATCTTCTCTGAATCCTTATCTACACATATGACCTGCATGCCAAAATCTGCAAGACCCGCACCTGCTACAAGGCCCACATAACCTGTTCCAACTACTGTAATATGCATCTCAAGATTCCCTCTCTTTATCCCTGATAGTAATCTTTATACCAATCCACAAATCTAGATATCCCTTCTTCTAAGCCAGTCTTAGGCCTAAATCCAACATCCCTTATCAGGTCATCAATGTCTGCACAGGTGGCAGGCACATCTCCAGGTTGCATGGGCAACATATTCTTTTTGGCCTTTTCCCCAAGACATTCCTCTATTATCTCAATAAAACGCAACAACTCTACAGATCGGTTATTCCCTATATTGTAGAGTCTATAGGGTGCATAGCTCGAACCTGGATCTGGCGCCTCACCATCCCACTCGGGATTGGGACTGGCAGGCCTATCCAGAACCCTTACTACCCCCTCTACAATATCATCTATATAGGTAAAATCCCTACGCATCTTACCATAATTAAATACGTCTATGGGACGGCCCTCCAGTATGGCCTTTGTAAACAGAAAAAGCGCCATGTCTGGCCTTCCCCAGGGTCCATATACAGTAAAAAAGCGCAGGCCCGTACAGGGAAGGCCATATAGATGACTATATGAATGGGCCAGGAGCTCATTGGCCTTTTTGGTGGCCGCATAGAGAGATACTGGATGATCCACATTGTCGTGCACAGAAAAAGGCATCTTGGTATTTGCGCCATATACAGAACTAGAGGAGGCAAATACCAGGTGCCTTACCTTATTAAGTCGGCAACTCTCCAGGATATTCACAAAACCCACCAGATTTGAATCTACATAAGAGTAGGGATTCGTAAGTGAATAGCGTACCCCAGCCTGGGCGGCCAGATTGACTACTCCATCAAAGCCCTCCTCAGCAAAGAGTCTCTCTATCAGCGGCCTGTCCGACAGGTCCCCGCGCACAGGTCTAAACCTGATATAGGGTGCGAGTAGAGAGAGCCGGGCCTCCTTGATGGCCGGGTCATAGTAGTCGTTCATATTGTCAATGCCTACTACCTCTCTTCCCTGCTCTAACAGTCGTCTGGAGAGATGGAAGCCTATAAACCCGGCAGCGCCAGTGACCAGTATCTTTTTTATTGGATGAGATGCCTGTTCAATCACTATTCATTATCTCCTTTTCGATCTTCAGACTCGCATATTACTTAATTGTGCGTTTACGTCGCAGGCCAGGGATGTGAAGACTTAATTACTCTACAGTTACACTCTTTGCCAAGTTCCGGGGTTGATCCACATCACATCCCTTGGCAAGGGCTATCTCATAGGCCAATAGCTGCAGAGGAACCGTATAGAGAAATGGATTGACGTCAGGATCTCTGGGCTGAGGTACTGATATAACATGCTGTGCAACACGGGCAAGGCCCCTATCGCCATCTATGCCGAGGGCTATGACAATACCTCGCCTTGTCCGCACCTCTTCTACATTGCTGAGCATCTTCTCATAGACATGATCCTGCGGGACAATGGCCACTACAGGCATATCCCTGTCAATCAGGGCTATAGGGCCATGCTTCATCTCCCCAGCCGCATACCCCTCTGCATGGATATAAGATATTTCCTTGAGTTTTAGGGCACCTTCAAGTGCAATAGGAAAGTTGATATTCCTGCCAATATACAGAAAGTCACTACAGGTATAGAAGGTATCTGCCAGCTCCTTTGCCCTTTCATGCCAGGACTCAAGGCCATTTTCCAGCATCTCAGGGACATCCACTAAGGCAGAGAGCTTGCCCCTCAGGTCTGTCCTGGAAAGCCTCCCTCTGATCTGTCCCAGATAGAGTGCGAGGACATAAAGGGCCGCCATCTGACTGGTAAAGGCCTTGGTAGACGCAACCCCTATCTCTGGCCCTGCATGGGTATATATGGTTCCATCTGATTCCCTGGTTATAGTACTCCCCACCACGTTGCATATGGATATCACTGGTGAGGCCAACTCCTTTGCCTTGCGGAGCCCGGCCAGGGTATCGGCCGTCTCTCCTGACTGAGAGATCGGAATAGTAAGTACAGTCTTGTCTACTAAAAGATGCCTGTAGCGAAACTCAGAGGCAAGGTCCACTTCTACAGGCAGACCTACCCATCTCTCTATCCAATATCTTGCCACGAGGCCTGCATGCCAAGAGGTGCCGCAGGCCAGGAGCACGATCCTCTTCAGACCTCTTATGACCTGGGGAGAGAGTCCTATCTCTACCTCAGCCAGACTCACTTCACCAATATCTGGCACTATACGGCCACGGTAGGTATTCAGGACTGCCTGAGGCTGTTCGTAGATCTCTTTCAACATAAAGTGTCTATAGCCTGCCTTTTCTGCCATACTTGCATCCCAGGAGATGGTCTGAGGTCCCTTTATTATAGTCCTGCCACTGTCTATACGGCTTATCTCTATCCTGTCTCTGGACAATACGGCCATCTCTCCATCATCCAGAAAGACTACATCCCTTGTATAGGGCAAGAGGGCAGGGATGTCTGAGGCCAAAAATCCCTCATCCTCTGTAGACCCCAAGACCAGGGGACTCTGCCTGCGTGCAGCTACCAGGATATCAGGGTCCTGCTGCCATAAGACGCCAAGGGCAAAGCTACCTTCAACCTCCATAAGGGCATCCCTTACGGCCTGGACCAGATCCCCATCCATGTATCTCTCAATAAGGTGGGCCAGGACCTCTGTATCTGTCTCAGACTTGAAGATATGGCCCTCTCTCTGTAGCTGTCTGCGAAGGGAGTAGCAATTTTCGATGATACCATTATGGACCACTACCAGACTACCAGTACAGTCTGTATGTGGATGAGCATTGGCCTCACTGGGTTCTCCATGGGTAGCCCAACGCGTATGGCCTATTCCTATCGAGCTAGGCACATCTTGGAGGCCGTTCAATAGCCTGGCCAGATTGTCCAGCTTGCCCTCACACCTCACACGGTGAAGGGAGCCATCCTGGAGCCAGGCCACTCCGGCTGAATCATAGCCCCTATATTCCAGCCTTCGGAGGCCATCTAAGAGTATTGGTAACACATGTCTATAACCAACGTAGCCTACTATCCCGCACATATAACCCCCTCTGAAAAGGCACTTTTATCCCTTTCGCCCCTTGAGGTACGCCTCCCACTCCATAGGCAACATATATCTCTTTTTGTTGTTGCATTCCTTACAGGCCGGCACCAGGTTGGCCTTGACGCTCTTCCCTCCACGGATCAGTGGGACCACATGGTCCATTGTGAGGTCAGAGGGACCTACATAGGTTCCACAGTAATAACAGATGCCCTCAGCACACTTATGATGCCACCACCTGGTATTCCTGAGCCTCCTGGCCTTAGACCTTTCTCTCTTGATATCTTCTTCAGATACAGGGGATAAAAAAAAGTCTGACTTGTCTTTCATGTCTATATGCATGTATAATTCAACTTTGGCTAGTTTAAAACATTATTTGATATTGTGCATCACTACTGCCTACATTGAGCCTTTTTGATGAATGATCGAGGCCTGAGACGCCTGACAAAGATAATATTTGCCATGCTTGGCCGAAGACCAGACGCCTTTGGCATAGTGCTAGAAGAAGGTGGATGGATATCCATTAAAGAGCTACATCAAGCACTTATGACAGAACCTGGCCTTCCCCACATTACCTCAAAGGCCCTCAGACAATTTTTCCTCCTCTATAGACCAGAAAAATTCGAATGCCAAGAAGATCGCATTCGGGTGAAGCCAGAATGGCAGGGTCCAGACCTGACCATATACAGAGAAACCATACCTCCTGAAGTCCTGTATGTTACTATAAGGCCAAAGGCCCATGCCTACGTCATTGCCCACGGCCTGAGGCCAACAGGAAACAAGGAGTGGATTGTACTTTCTAGAGATAGGGAGATAGCCCTGAGGATAGGAAGACGCAGAGACAGGGAGCCAGTTATGACAGAGGTACTGGCCTCCAAGGCATACAGGGAAGGTATAGTGTTCAGGAAGGCAGGTGACCTCTTATATCTCGTGGACAGTCTGGATCCCCGATGGATGAATATCCCGCCCCCTGTACATACCCGAGAGAGAGGTGTCAGGTCCGGTAAGGTCAAGGCAGACAGGGAAAAGACCCCAGGTATTGCCCGGCCATCTGAAGAAATAGGTGGCTTTGTGCTCAGAAAGACGCCAGCCTTTTATAAGCAGACTACTGACAGAAAGGGAAAAAGAAAGAGAAAAGTCCACAATCGTGGCCCTGAATGGAAGAGGGAGAGACATCCAAGTCACAGGGCGTGAAGGTTCAAGGTGGAAAGGACCATGAGTATACCCATGCCAATCAGGAGAAACAGTATGATGCGGACATAGGCATCTTGAGATGTCCTGGAATAGATGTGTGAACCAAACCACACCCCTATTATAATAGGTAGGGCACTGACCAGAAAATATCTCAATACCAAGGCATTGGTCAGCCCTGAAAGCCAGTGTGCACATGCAATGAGGAGTCCAGTAAAGAAAAAGAGCCCAGAGAGTGTGGCCTTAATGACGTCTTTGGGCCATCCAGTAAGCATGGTATAGATAATTACTGGCGGACCTCCTGCACTAAATGCCCCCCCTATGGCCCCAGTAGCAAACCCGGCTATGTATGGACTAAAGCAAGGCATCTTTATTGCCCTTGGCCTGAATCTGAGGCTAAATGAGGAATAACCAATAAGGAGTATTCCAAGGAGGATCTTTATCCAGCTATTCTCTGCCCTCTTTAGAAAGTATACCCCCACTACAATTCCAGGCAGACAGCCCAACAGAAGTGGGAAAATTTTGGCCCAGTCCAGGTGCCTCCTGAGCTCCAGAGAGAGGTATGTAGTGATAATCAGGCCATTGAGGATGCTGAGGGGAACAGCGGTCTTGGCGTCCAGGAACAACAGGAACAGGGGCATGGCTACCAGGGCCGAGCCAAAGCCAGTAAGCCCCTGTACCAACCCTGCAAGGAGAGAGATAGTGGCAACTGCAACATAGGAATCTAGCATGATATCAAGTCTAATCCACAGTTCCTCAAAATCCCAGCCTTGCCTGTGAAGTAACCTCTCAATAAGTTGGGGCTCCCATTTTGGCAACCGATCACAGGCTGCCTCTTTTTTCAACATGCTCTTATCCCTACAGGGCTAATCCCCTCACCCTGCCCTCTCCACCAGGGGAGAGGGTTTGGGTGAGGGGAACACTGTATTACCAGAACTTATTGAGGACTTACCCTGTGAACAGCTCAACAAGAAGAGGATTACAGACAATAGTCTGGTTTGCAGCTTGCGATAGGATAATTTATTGTCTATATTTATATTTTTGCAGAATTTTCCGGGTCCCCATAGATATACAATACATATAAAATTAATTCAGATCAGGAGTCTGCAGAGATGCAGGAAGAAACAATACCACCTTCTGGAAGCAACAGGTCGTGCGACATCGCAGAGGAGCTCAAGAAGTCCTATCTCGATTATGCCATGAGCGTGATAATCGGAAGGGCCCTGCCTGAGGTCCGAGATGGACTCAAGCCAGTACATAGACGTATCCTCTATGCCATGCAAGACCTCAAAAACGACTACAACAAGCCCTATAAAAAGTCTGCCCGTATCGTGGGTGATGTCATAGGTAAATATCATCCCCATGGAGATACTGCTGTCTACGATACCATAGTCCGGATGGCCCAGGACTTTGTCATGGGCTATCCCCTTATAGATGGCCAGGGTAACTTTGGCTCAGTCGATGGAGATGCCCCTGCGGCCATGCGCTATACTGAGATCCGCCTGACAAAACTGGCACACGAGTTGATGGCAGATATAGACAAAGATACCGTAGACTTTGTACCTAACTACGATAACTCCCTCCAGGAACCTTCTGTATTACCATCAAAGATCCCCAACCTCTTGATCAATGGCTCATCTGGCATAGCCGTTGGAATGGCCACCAATATCCCACCTCATAATCTCGGAGAGGTAATAGATTCACTAATTGCCCTCATAGATAATCCAAATATAACTGTGTCAGAACTCACAAGATACATTCCAGGGCCTGACTTCCCAACAGGGGGCTTTATATGTGGAAAGAGTGGCATTGACTCGGCCTATAAGACCGGACGTGGCGTTGTCAAGATGCGTGCCAGGGCAATGGTAGAGCAACAGGCCAGGGGCAAACGGGAGCACATAGTAATTACTGAGATACCATATCAGGTAAACAAGGCAAAACTCGTAGAGAAGATTGCCGAGCTGGCGCGAAGCAAAAAGATCGAGGGGATCCATGCAGTGAGGGACGAGTCAGACCGGGAAGGGATGAGGATCGTAGTAGAGCTGAAGAAAGAGGGAATTGCACAGGCAGTCCTCAATCAGCTCTACAAACACACGGCCATGGAGAGCTCCTTTGGAGTGATCCTTCTTGCCATAGTCAATGGCAGACCAGAGCTCCTGAATCTCAAAGAAATCCTGGCCCACTTTCTCCAACACAGAAAGACAGTAATTGTCAGACGCACTATATATGAACTCAAGAAGGCAGAGGCACGTGCACATATACTTGAGGGTCTTAAGACCGCACTGGACAATCTGGATAGGGTAGTGGCCCTGATTCGAGGATCTGATACGCCTGCATCGGCCAAATCAGGCCTGATGGAGCATTTTGGCCTCACTGCCATCCAGGCCCAGGCAATCCTCGACATGAAACTCCAGCGCCTAACCGGGCTTGAGCAGGAAAAGATCCTGGAAGAGCTTAGGCAGGTCCTGAAAGACATAAAGAGATATCAAGATGTGCTGGCAAGTGAGGCCCTGGTCCTCCAGATCATAGTAGAGGAACTCAAGGCCATAAAAGATGAATATGCTATCCCCAGACGTTCAGAGATCATAGGAGATCCAAAAGAGATCCGGGTCGAAGACCTCATAGTAGAAGAGGACATGGTGGTGACCCTGTCACACCAGGGATATATCAAGCGTAATCCCCTGAGCCTATATCACAGTCAAAGACGAGGTGGAAAGGGTATCACTGGTCTGTCAAAGAAACAGGAGGACTTTGTTGCCCATCTGTTTGTGGCCTCTACACATGACTATTTCCTCTGCTTCAGTAATCTAGGGAGACTCTATTGGCTAAAGGTCCACAAGATCCCACAGGCATCCAGGATGAGCCGTGGTAAGGCCCTGGTAAATCTCTTGCCGCTCGACAAGAATGCCAGAGAGCATATCGCTGCTGTGGTGCCAGTACGGAACTTTGAGCCAGATCGTTTCGTGGTCATGGCGACCAAAAACGGAATAATCAAAAAGACCTCTCTTGAGGCATTTTCAAGACCTAGACCTTCAGGTATCATTGCCGCCAAGATACACGAAGGTGATGAACTCATAGCGGCTGCCATAACAGATGGACATGCCGATATCTTTCTTGGCACGAGGTACGGCCACTGTATCCGCTTTCCAGAAGATAATGTCAGGCCCATGGGTCGCACCAGTGCCGGGGTAAGAGGTATCACCCTCATAGGGGGAGACTATGTAGTCGCCATGGTAGTAATCACAGATGTCTATGGCACCCTGTTTACTGTTACTGAGAATGGTTATGGCAAACGTACTGCAGTAACTGAGTACAGAGTGCAGTCCAGGAGAGGAAAAGGGATAATCAACATCAAGACCACTGAAAAGGTAGGTCATGTAGTAGGAGTGATCCTTGTAGGTGATAAGGACGAGGTCATGTTGATAGGTGCAAGCGGTAATATCATACGCATAGGCCTCCAAGATGTACGTATAACTGGCCGCTCTACCCAGGGTGTCCGCCTGATAAAGATCCAGGAAGGAGATCACCTGGCCGCAGCGGTAAGACTGGCTGAACAGGATGGAGAATGAGGCGGATAGGTGTACTGGGTGCCGGGAGCTGGGGTACAGCCCTTGCTATACTCCTGGTCAATAAAGGAATAGAGACCATACTCTGGGCCAGGAAACAGGAGGCAGTGAGGAAGATGCAGGATACCAGAGAAAACCTGTCCTATCTCCCAGGGATCAAGTTACCTGCTGCACTAGACATCACCTCAGACCTCTCAAGGGCCGTCCTGAATAGAGAGGTTATCATCTTTGTAGTGCCATCACATGGGTTCAGGGAGGTAGCCAGGCAGGTCTCAGAGATATTGAGAGGTCCTAAACAGTCCTCTGACCTCCCTTATGCCCTGGTCTCTGCCACAAAAGGCATAGAGAAGGATACCCTGTTTACTATGACAGAGGTCATGGAAGAGATACTCCCATCCAGATTGAGTGGGAGGATGGCTGCACTTTCAGGGCCCAGCTTTGCCAAAGAGGTGGCCTCTTCAGTCCCTACTGCGGTCACAATAGCCAGTCCAGATCACAGGCTGTGTGTAGACCTACAATGCCTCTTTGCCACTGAGACATTCAGGGTATATACCAGTCCTGATCTTATAGGTGTACAGGTGGGCGGTGCCCTAAAAAATGTCATAGCTATTGCCGCTGGCATATCAGATGGTATGGGATTTGGGACCAATGCAAGGGCGGCCCTTATCACCAGGGGCCTTGCTGAGATATCTCGCCTGGGAGTGAGGATGGGTGCAAACCCCCTTACCTTTGCAGGCCTTACAGGCCTTGGAGACCTGGTGCTTACCTGTACTGGAGACCTGAGCCGAAACCGTATGGTAGGTCTGAAGCTGGGGCAGGGATATTCCATTGGAAGCATAGTACAGGGAATGAACGTGGTGGCAGAAGGCATAAATACCTCCAGCTCTGCCTATGCCATGGCCAAGAAATATAGGGTAGATATGCCTATAACGACTCAGGTCTTTAGGGTACTATATGAAGACCTTAACCCAAAGGATGCCGTCAAGGAGTTGCTCATGCGGCCGCCGAGCCAAGAATTTGGGGATATCCTGTGCTGAAATCACTGAGGCTTGGACAAAGATAGACGTACATATCGCTCGCTTGCGCTCAGAAGGGGCCTGGTCGGCTTTCGGGTCTGTATCCAGGAGACAGATCTCTACATACAGACCGATCGTAAGTTAGAGAAAGAGGTCTCAGACTGGGTCATAGAGGCCAGGTTTGCCATTGAGACCTACATCCGAAGTCACCCAAACTTCCTGGAAAGCTATGTCCCTCTATCTGATGATCCCCTTGCCCCTCCTATAGTCCAGGAGATGCTGAGGGCCTCTTCTGTGGCCCGCGTAGGCCCAATGGCAGCAGTGGCCGGGGCAATTGCCCAATATGTAGGCCAAAGGTGTATGGAGATCACTTCAGGTGAGGTAATAATCGAGAATGGAGGAGACATATTCCTCTGGGTCTCTGGACCAGTCACCTCGGCCATCTGGGCAGGGAATTCTCCATTCACTGGCCAGATAGGTATCCTCCTGGCCGATGTCTCAAGGCCATTTGGAATATGTACTTCTTCTGGGACAGTAGGTCACTCCAGGAGTCTGGGAAGAGCAGATGCAGTAACCATAGTCTCCCGATCTGTCTCCCTGGCAGATGCGGCCGCAACTGCCATAGGAAATACAATAAAGACAGAGAGGGACATAGCTCCAGGGATAGAGCTGGCAAAAGAGATACCAGGTATCTTGGGGGGGATAATTATAAAGGGATCAAGGCTAGGGGCCTGGGGACAGATTGAGTTGGTACCCCTGAGATGAAGACAGCAATTGATTATACATCAAGGCCAAAGAGACTACATGCCAGTAGAGAGTCATTGCAGGCCCTCTGGGAGCAAGGACTTAAGGGACGGGAACTCCTCACAGAACACACCAAGATTGTAGATAGCTTTATATCAGATGCCTTTTCTGCCTGTCCTGAGGCCAACAAAAACATGGCCCTGGTGGCTCTGGGCGGATATGGAAGGGCCGAGCTCTTCCCATTTTCTGATATCGATATAATGCTGCTGTATACGCCAGAGGTAGAGGCCCAGGTACCAGTCATTGTGAAGTCGGTATTCTATCCCCTGTGGGATGCCGGATTGGAGGTAGGCCACAGTGTGAGGACAGTAGAGGCCTGCCTGGCCGATGCCGAAAGTGACTTTTTGTTCCAGGTATCCTTGGTGGACGCAAGGTTCATCTGTGGAGACAGGTCCCTCTTTTCCCTGTTAAGAGACGAGTTTAATAAGAGTCTTTCAGAGGACAGGAAAAAGTCTTTTGTAGAGAATATGATCTCCCGCAGAGAGGAGAGACAGAGGCGCTTTGGATCGCATTCCTATCTCCTTGAGCCCAACATAAAAGAGAGCCGTGGAGGGCTGAGGGACATCCATGCGGTCTTGTGGACCTCTAAGGTCCTCTTTGGGCTTGGAGATGCCAGATCTCTAGAGGGAGCAGGAATCATTACAGCCAGGGAAAGGGCTGACATGGAGGAGTCCTGGGACTTCTTGGTCCAGATAAGAAACAGGCTCCACTATGTCAAGTCCGGCAAAAATGACAGGCTCTTTTTCGAGTATCAGGAAGAAATCGCCAGATCCTTTGACTGCAAAGACAGTAACAATATGCTTGCAGTGGAAGACTTTATGCGGAAACTCCACAGATGTCTCCAGACCCTGGCGGTCATCTCAGACCTCTTTTTTGAATATATTGAAGAGCTATTGCACCTCTCTACCTGTAATACAGAGGACCTGATACTCGAGCCAGGAATAGGGATCATTAGCTGCCACATAGCCTTTACTGATCCATCACTGCTCAAAAAATATCCTCCTCTCTCTATGCGGATCTTTGTCCAGGCAGCCAGAACAGGCCTGCCCATACACTATCAGACCAGGCGTATAATAAATTCCAGTCTGGAACTTATAGATGAAAAACTGAGGTCATCAAGACAGATGGCAGGGGCATTTATGGAGGTGCTTCAGGGAGGCAATAGGCCTGTAGATATCCTGGAGACCATGCTGGATACAGGCCTTCTTAGCGCCTATATCCCAGAATTTTCTGGGGTCAGATTCCTGGCCCAGCACGATGTCTATCATATATATACAGTAGACAGACACCTGGTTCAGACTGTTGCCGAGCTCCACGAACTGGAGGAGAAAGAACATCGGATCTTTAAGGCCCTGAAATCACCCCACATACTCTATCTTGCCGCCCTGCTACACGACATAGGAAAGGGCCTCAACGGACATCACGCAGAAAGAGGGGCCGAGATAGTCCGGGATATTGGAGAAAGGATGGGACTTTCTCCACAGGAAAACGCCTGCCTTTCCTTCCTGGTGCGTAATCACCTCTATCTGTTACATATCTCCATGAGACGGGACCTGGAAGACGAGACCCTCATATTGAAATGTGCCAGGAGGATACGGGACCTTGAGCGATTAGATATGCTCTATTTACTCTCTATAGCAGATTCAAAGGCAACTGGTCCAGGGGCCTGGAATGACTGGAAGGCAGCCCTACTACAGGAGCTGTACCTGAAGATCAGTCTCTTCCTGGAGGGATCAGAACTCATTGATCCTGACAGGGTCCAGGCCATAGAGTGGATGAGAGACCAGATAGCCTCCAGGCTTGGAGAAAGGGGGCAAGAGAGGCTTGCCATAATGCCTGATGACTACATACTGAGCTTTACCCCAGAGGCCATTGAAAGGCATATCCAGCTAAAACCCAGGCTGTCAGAGCAGCCCTCCCTGCTATTGGCAGAGAACAGAGGATCCTACTGGTCCCTGCTCGTAATGGCCAGAGACCGAACAGGTCTCCTTGCCAAGATATTTGGGGTCCTGGCCCTGCATAACCTCAACGTGCTCGCTGCCCAGATCTTTACCCTGAAAGATGGTACGGCCGTAGATGTGCTAGATG
>JALTHG010000032.1 GCA_027004715.1 Deltaproteobacteria bacterium | reverse complement strand
CGACTTGGCGCGGTCCGCCAATGAAAACCATCTTCCGGTTTAAATCTTCAACAACATAGGGAGCAATGTATCTCATATTGACTATTTTATACTATATTCCATTTTAGTCAAGACTATTTAGGAATACAATACAAATCAGTCATATCTTTAGGATAAGGGTGCTGATTTATCCAGATGTCCCCGGAGATCATTTCTAGGACAAAAATCCTTAACACGTTCTACTCCGGCACCTACGCCGGTTGGGGAAAGCAGAGGGTCAGAGCACCTTTCTTGGTATCTGGATAAGGTATCCCTTTCCATTAACGACTTTTACCTGAAGCCTGGTAAGGTCCTTTTTGGCCGGTCCTGAGATGTATTTACCCATCCAGGTAAAACGACTCTGATGGCAGGGGCAGAGAAACTGCCTGTCCAGTTCACGATAGTTGACAGTACAGCCCAGATGTGGACAACGTCGAGACAGGGCCAGGGGTCCTTTCTTGGTCTCAAACAGGGCAAATTGGGGCTCCAGCAAGAATTCTCCAGGCTTTAATCTCTCCCTTATACGTATTATCCTGGGTGGACGAATCCGCTTCTTTACCACAAATGCATATAGGGGATAGATGAGCCCCAGACCCAGACCCCAGATACCTATATGTCTCAGGAGGTCCCGGCGTGTCATCTGCGAAATATAGAGAAGATCAGGGTAAGGACTATGCTCAGGACTATACAGGTAACCCAGGGAAAGTAGAACGTAAAATTTCCATGTCTGATCACAATGTCTCCTGGCAGTCTGCCCAGAAAGGGTATCTTGGGGCCTGCTATAAGAAACAGACCTACTACCACAGAAAATATACCTAAAAATACCAGTAGTTTACCAAGTTCTGACAGAGGATTCATGACTTCAGATGCTATCTACTGACTTGGCCAAGAGTCTGTCTTGTAACCTCTTTGCCCTCTTACTGTAGCGTTCTTCTTCGCTATAGACACACCCACAGTAAGGCTGCCTATAGATCCCTATCTCTTTTGACATCTCTATTCCCTCTATCCAGCCTTCACGGAAGTCCTGATAATAGAACTTAATACCATACATAGAGGCAAACTTCTCTCCAATCTCACGGATGAGCTCATGGCGCTGGTAAGGACTGTAGAGGAGCGTTGTGCTATAGGCAGGTAGACCAAGCTCTGCTGCCTTTTTGGCAGAGGTCCTTAGGCGCAGGCTGTAGCACACAGGGCAGCGCTCATCTGGATCCTGTCTGGTGCCTATCTCCTTCATCCAGGTCCTGAGCCCATACCCAGACTCATCCCACAGCACAGGGAATGCAAATCTCTCTGCAGCGGTCTCCAGTGCCTCAACCCTACGTTCATATTCTCTAAAGGGATGGATATTGGGATTATAGAAATAGACAAGTGCCTTGATGCCATCTTTGCGAAGTGTCTTGATTGGATATAGGGTACATGGTCCACAGCAGGTATGGAGTAAAATCTTCATGTATATAAATTTAGAACGTGACAGCAGTAGAGTCAATATGTCAGAAAGGAAAGAAATGTGCCCTATTCATCCAAAAAGACCCTTGCCAGGATAGCAGAGATATTATGCCTCAGGTCTCTGCTCCCAATGCTTACCTCCAGACGTCTGGCAGTAATGCTCCCTATGGGCCTGGCCTCAGGCCTTCCCCTGGCCCTGACAGGGGGGACCCTTCAGGCCTGGCTCACAGTAGATGGCGTAGATATCCGCACCATCGGCCTCTTTTCTCTTGTCGGGATCCCCTATACCCTGAAATTCCTGTGGTCACCTGTCATGGACCACTTTTCCGTACCATGGCTAGGGAGACGCAGAGGCTGGATACTCTTCACCCAGGGGATCCTGACAGCAGGCATAACTGCCATGGCCCTTACCTCTCCTGCAAAGACACCTCTGGCTATGGCATATCTTGCCCTGATAGTGGCCTTTAGCTCTGCATCTCAAGACATTGTCATAGATGCCTACCGCACTGATCTGTTGAAAGAGAAAGAACGGGGACTTGGAGTTGCATTCTCAGTCACTGGCTACCGGATTGCCATGCTGATATCAGGGGCCCTGGCCCTCATCCTCTCAGACCATATAGGTTGGCGTGATACCTATCTCCTCATGGCTGGCATCATGGCCCTTGGGATGCTGGGGACACTCATAGGGCCCAAGACAGAATCCTCTTCAGTCCCAAAAGACATGACAGAGGCCATTATCGGTCCCTTAAAGGAGTTCTTTTCGAGGCCGGCAGCCATTTCTATGTTGGTCCTTGTCGTACTCTATAAGCTTGGAGATGCCTTTGCAGGCACCCTGACTACTGCCTTTCTCATCCGTGGTGTAGGCTTTAGCCCTGCAGACGTTGGGACAATAAACAAGGGATTTGGCCTCCTTGCAACCCTCATGGGTGCCCTGGTAGGGGGGAGTCTCATGACAAAGATGGGGCTCTTTGGTGCCCTTATGTTGTTCGGATTACTACAGGCAGTATCTAATCTCTCCTTTATGGTACTTGCCTGGATTGGAAAGAGTTACTGTGCAATGATTGCCGCAGTCGGTATTGAAAATATCTCGGGCGGAATGGGCACTGCAGCCTTTGTGACCTTTCTCATGGCCCTCTGCGACCATCGCTTTACAGCGACCCAGTATGCACTCCTATCTGCACTTGCCTCATTGGGAAGGGTCTTTATGGGACCTCCATCAGGATTCCTGGTCAGATGGGTGGGATGGCCAGAGTTCTTCTTTATCACTACCCTGACTGCCCTACCCGGGTTATTACTCCTGTGGTGGATGAGACGGCAGATATACAGTCTTGAAAGGAATTGAAGCAATGTCGCGGATGGAGTATCTTTTATTATTGAAAATCAGATATCATTGGGACAGTCCGTATAATCTGCGGAATCTGTGGATTAAATAGGAGGAGAGAATGGCAGAGCCAACTCTTAAAGATAAGGAAAGAGCCGTTGATATAGCCATTTCCCAGATACAGAAGCAGTTTGGAAAGGGCGCTGTAATGAGGCTTGGGGACCGAGGGAGTGTAGAAGATGTCTCTGTAATTCCGACCGGTTCTATTGCCGTTGACATAGCTACTGGTATCGGAGGCATACCTCGAGGTAGAATAGTAGAGATATATGGTCCAGAGTCTTCAGGAAAGACTACCCTGGCCCTACATATGATCGCAGAGGCCCAGAGACAGGGTGGAATAGCCGCCTTTGTAGATGCAGAACACGCCATGGACCCAGTCTATGCCAACCATCTTGGCGTGAATACTGATGCGCTCCTGATCTCTCAGCCAGATTATGGTGAGCAGGCCCTTGAGATCGTTGATGCCCTGGTACGTAGCGGAGCAGTAGATATCATAGTAGTGGACTCTGTGGCCGCCCTGGTCCCAAAGGCAGAGATAGAGGGGGAGATGGGAGATCAGCATGTGGGACTCCAGGCCAGGCTGATGTCCCAGGCCCTGAGAAAGCTCACAGGCAATATAAATCGTACCAAGACAGCGCTGATCTTCATAAACCAGATCCGTATGAAGATAGGGGTGATGTTTGGCAATCCTGAGACCACAACTGGTGGAAATGCACTTAAATTCTATGCCACCATGCGCATGGACATAAGGAGGATAGCCTCTCTCAAGGAAGGGGCAGACGTTATAGGAAACCGGACCAAGATAAAGATAGTCAAGAATAAGGTCGCTCCACCTTTTAAGACAGCAGAATTTGACATATTCTATGGAGAGGGGATCTCCAGAGAGAGCTCTCTAATCGATCTGGCAACAGCAGTGGACATTATTGAGAAGAGTGGGGCATGGTACTCATATGGAGGTGAGAGGTTGGGACAGGGTCGTGAAAATGTACGGGCATTTCTCAAGGACCATCCAGATATTTCCGACCGGATAGAGGGACAGGTGAGAGAGGCATATGGGCTCAAACCAATTGGGGCCGGAGAGAGGCAAGAGGCCAAAGAACCTGATTAGGAAAATGAAAGAGCTATCATCTAAGCAGATCCGAGCCCTCTTTTTGGACTTTTTTTCAAAAAAAGGCCATGTAATAGTCCCAGGCTCTCCATTAATCCCTGCAGGAGATCCATCGCTCCTATTCACCAATGCCGGCATGGTCCAGTTCAAGAAGGTCTTTCTTGGAGAAGAGATCAGGTCTTATGTACGCGCGGCCTCCTGCCAGAAGTGCGTGAGGGCCGGGGGAAAGCACAATGATCTCGAAAATGTCGGGTATACTGCCCGTCACCACACCTTTTTTGAGATGCTTGGGAATTTCTCCTTTGGTGACTACTTCAAGGAAGAGGCCATATCCCTTGCCTGGGAATTTCTTACAAGAGAAAT
>JALTHG010000031.1 GCA_027004715.1 Deltaproteobacteria bacterium | reverse complement strand
GCGATGCCATCAGTGGGGTCATGGAAGGCAAATCTCTGGACCAGATCGCAAAACACAGTAGAGAGCTCAAAGAGGCCTTGGAGATATGGGCCGAAGTAAAATTTTAACTGAAATCAAGTAATTGCCAGGTTCAGCTGTAAGTTTAATGCCGGATACATATTGATATGTCTTTAACGCGCATGACAGATCTAAGTCAATTAGTGTGGAGAATGGTCATGGGGAATAACCGTCCCATAATATTAGGAATAGTTGGGGATAGTGGTACGGGTAAGACAACCTTTGCCCGGGGTATTAGGGATGTGCTTGGCTCAGATCGGGTAACCAGTATATGCGTTGATGATTACCATAAATATGACAGGATACAGAGGAAGGAAAAGAGGATATCGGCCCTGCATCCTGATTGCAACTATGTAGATATCATAGAGCAACACCTTCATTGCCTTCGCAGGGGTGAACCCATTCTCAAGCCAGTGTACAACCACTCCATTGGAAGCTTTGACCCGCCTGAATACATAAGGCCCAAGGAGTTCGTGATAATAGAGGGGCTTCTTGGGTATTATACCCGGAGGATGCGAGACGCCTTTGATGTGAAGATATACCTGGATCCGGAAGAGAGGTTAAGGGTGGACTGGAAGATAGCCAGGGATACCCAGAAAAGGGGATATACACCTGAACAGGTAATCGAGTCCTTGAAGAGACGAGAGGATGTATCAAGGAAATATATACGGCCCCAAAGGGCCTTTGCAGACATAGTGGTCTCATTTTACCGTCCAAAGGGTCTTGAGAGTGAAACAGGAACAAAGCTGAATGTGGGACTCATCCTCCGTCCAACCATAAGGCACCCTGATTTTTCGCGCTTCATCGATTCAGAATTGATAAATGAACCGTGTTGCCTCTCCGCTACCCTCAGAAGGGACGAGGGTTTGCCCGTGGATTTCATAGAGATAACAGGAAATATACCGAGAGAGATAGGAAGACGGGTAATGGAACTCATATGGGATTATCTCCCTGGCGTTGCTATGCCAAAAAAGATAATAGGTAAATACCATGAAAGAGAGAAAGAAAAGATTAGTATCCCGCTTGCCATTGCCCAACTCCTCGCCAGTTATCATTTGGTAAATGTTAAACTGGGGGATTGACCGAATGAGATAGTGAAGGAGGAACATGAAGTTAGGAATAAACGGCCTTGGCCGCATAGGTAAGCTATTGCTTTGGCATCAATCCGCTGTAAGGTATTTTTCTGAAATCGTGGTCAATACGGGAAGAGAGGTCGGGCGAGGGCTTGCGGACATTGCAGCCTACATTGAAAAGGATTCCACCTATGGCCGCCTTGGTTCATATCTTCATGGTTATAAAGGAGGACGTGTCATAGAAAATCTCAACGAAAGAGATGGTTCCATGACAGTCAATGGCATGCCTGTCAGGATACTCAGGGAGTCACGTAATCCCAAGGACATAAGGTGGCAGGAAAACAGGGTCCGTCTCGTGGTGGATACTACTGGTGCCTTCAATGATCCTACTGCGGATATAGATTCTCCAAGGGGGGCATGCAGGGGGCACCTGTATGCAGGTGCGGAAAAGGTGATTATTTCTGCCCCATTCAAGATAAAAGCCAGGGGGGTGTCCGTACCAGAAGATGCCGTGACCCTTGTGGTAGGTATCAACGATGATCACTATTCCCCTCAACAACATAATATCATCTCTGCTGCCTCATGTACAACCACGTGCCTTGCATATATGATCAAGCCCTTATTGGATTATTTTGGCGCTGACAGGTTTCTGAGTGCCTCTATGGTGACTGTCCATGCGGCTACTGGCAGCCAGCAGGTCCTTGACCGGCTTCCTGAAACAGGTGCCAGGGACCTGCGCAGGAACAGGAGCGTTTTCAATAACATAATTCTCACTACTACCGGGGCCGCCAGGGCACTGGCCCAGGTCATCCCTGAAATGGGCACTATAGGATTTATGGCAGAATCAGTAAGGGTTCCAATAACAACAGGGTCGCTAATAGTCCTGGTTGTCAATATTCATGATGACATGGACGGCATAGTAAAACGTGGCCTCATAAACTCGATCTATATGGATTTTGTCAGGCGCTCGGATTACCTGATGTACTCTGAGGACCAAAATGTCTCATCGGACATAATAGGAGCGCCTCCCGCTGCTGCCATTATAGAGGCCTCAGAAACACATACGCGTACAGGCATAATAAAGATTCCCGTTGATGCCACAAGAGATGTATATAACGATGTAGAGAGATATGTTATAGAAGTACCTGTAACTCAGGCAGTTATATACGGCTGGTATGGTAATGAGCTTGGAAGTTATGTGAATATGCTGACAAAGCGGACCATTAGTATTGCAGAATCAATGAGTTAAGAGACAAAGATGTAACTTCTCAATAAGTGGAGGCTTCTTTTTGGTAACCGATCACAGGTTACTTCTTTTTCCAGCATGCTCTCGCTCCCTCAGCCTGCCCTCTCCCCCAGGGGAGAGGGTTTGGGTGAGGGGGAAACTGTATTGCCAGGACTTATTGAGAACTTACACAAAGATCATGCCTGCACAGGATATCCCACAGGGATGTAACTACTGCGAGGCTCTCTGAGGAGGTTTTGTAGGATGCAAGACCATTGTGTGGAACGGCCCCATGGGAGCCTTCGAAACGTTTCCTTCACTCAGGATACCTTTGCCCTTGCCAAAACAATGGGCAGGACTAGTGTCCTGACCATTGTTGGCAGAGGGGATACTGGCCTTGCTGTCAATATGGCCGGACAGGCAAAGAACGAGATATAATATGCGCGCCCTGCTGTTTGATTTTGACGGTATATTGATAAAAAGCATGGAGATCCATTATCAGGCCTGGTGTCGGGCCCTTAAGGAATACAAAATCGAAATGGATGGCCCAGAAGATCTCTACATGCTGGAAGGGCAGGGTGCGAAGACAGTCGCCAGACAATTTGCTCAAAGATTAGGTCTATCATCTGAAGAGATTCTTGACATTGTTGACAAAAAACATGCGTATTACCAAGAGACAGAATCAATGGTGGAGATTTATCCAGGGCTGTTGGATGTGTTGCACTGGGCCAGGGACCAAGGGCTGAAAATGGCGGTAGTAACAGGGGGGAACCGGGCGCGTGTAACCAGGACCCTGGCCGGTTTTGATCTATTGGACTTTTTTAGTGTCCTGGTCACCAGCGATGATGTGGATGAAACCAAACCCAGCCCAATGCCTTATTTAGAGGCAGCGAAGAAATTGAGAATGAGACCTCAGCAGTGTGTGGTCATAGAGAATGCACCTCTTGGGATAAAAAGCGGGAAAGCCGCTGGCATGACAGTAGTAGCGGTTACTACTACTCTGAAGCCATGCTACCTGAAAGAGGCCGATATAATTGTAGACGATTTTAAGGGATTGTTGGCACTATTGAAAGAGCGAGTCATATTTACAAATAGTAGTAAGGAAGTTAGATCGTGAAGATAGCTATTGGTTCAGATCATGGCGGATTTGAATTAAAGGAAAAGATACTCAGTTTGGCTATAGGACTTGGACATGAAGTCCAGGACATGGGCTGTTATTCCCTTTGTTCAGTTGATTATCCTATGCAGGCCTATAAAGTTGCAAATGCAGTGGCATCAGGTCAGTATGATAGAGGCATCCTGATCTGTGGGACCGGGATAGGTATGTCTATAACAGCCAATCGTGTCCCTTTTGTCAGGGCTGCCTTATGTCACGATATCTTTACTGCCAGGATGAGCCGGGAACACAACGATTCAAACATCCTCTGCATAGGTGGAAGGGTGACAGGTCCTGGCCTTGCGGAAGAGATAGTCAAGACATGGCTCAAGACCACATTCAAAGGGGGGCGCCACAAACGCAGGGTCTGTATGATTGACCAAAACGGGAAGAAAGGTTCAGGCCAAGAATAGAAATTAGCTTGTTTACCTGACTCCTTATCCTCCTGTTCTCCTATATTAACTTCTCTATCTTTATGCCTGCCTTGCTCACTGCCTGCACTTATCTTACCAATCTCTCCGTTTGTCGTGTGACGCCTTATTTTATCGGTCAAAACCACCGCCTTTGGCGGTGGCGGGGTGTGGGGAATGTAGGCACAGAAATTGGTCTACTAATTTTAGTAATTTGCCGTTGCCCCTGTTGACAACAGAAATAGATATTCTGTAGCCACAGATAGATTAAGGGAACTAGAGAAGGTGCTAAAGTAAAAGGATCACAGATTGCCGGGAAGGGCAAAAGGATATAAGCAAAGGTTGTGCCTCTGGCGGGGGGTTCCCTAAAGAATAAGTAGAAGAGGTAGGAATAGATAAAAGTGGGATAACC
>JALTHG010000030.1 GCA_027004715.1 Deltaproteobacteria bacterium | reverse complement strand
TTTCCTGCCAGGGCAGTTTCATGGGTTCCTTTATGGCCGTTATGCGGATATCCTCGCCATCCACAGTTATACTGTGGTCTGTGCTCTGTATATCAAGGGAAGAGGTCCCCATTACAGAGTCATATTTCAACAGGTGGGCCAGGGTATGGGTGTCTGTCAGGTCATTTATGCCTACAATCTTAATGGGCTCAAATTCTTTATATTTCTTAGAGGCCCTTAAGATACTCCTTCCAATACGTCCGAAACCGTTAATACCAACTCTAATACTCATATCTGAATCTCCTGTATCTTAGGTTATTGTCAATGTAACTGTTCACGTCCCTGACCAGACTAGCATCTTGAAGGTTTCAGTGTGGATCAATAAACCTGAGAAGGGCCACTGCTGGACAGAGAGATCTGAACAGTTACACTCAGAAAGCTGAATAAATTAAAAGGAGCCAAATATTACACCAAAAGAGAGAGGCTGTCAGTTGAAAAGATCACTTTTCCAGAATTCTGGAGGCCTGATTGATGCTTTTTCTGGCATAGGCTACAATTTCATTGGCCACTTCATGTAGAGAGAGATCTTTTTCCCGACACTGGCACAGTTTGATCAACATGGGAAGGTTCGCTCCTGTTATGACTTCAACCCTGTTCTTTTCCAGAAAAGTGAGGGTCATGTTGGCCGGAGTCCCACCATACATATCTGTAAGCACCAATACCCCATCACCTGTATCTACATTTTTGATGGCCTTACGGATATCACTCTGCAATTCATCTATAGGCCTTGCCGGATCTATAGAGAGGGCACTCATCTGCTCGGTCTTGCCTACGATGAATTCTACTGTCCTTAAGAGCTCTTCAGCAAGATGGCCATGGGCCGTCACAACCACACCTATCATATTATCCCTCCAGTTCCAGATCTCTATGTGTAACGATAACTTCCTCATCAGAGCCAGCAACGAGCGTCTCTCTTAGATGTTCTACAATGGCAACGCTCCTGTGTCGGCCACCTGTGCATCCCACGGCAATTACCAGATAAGACTTTCCCTCTGCCTTGTACCTTGGAATAAGAAATCTCAAGAGGCCTTCAGTATGTTCCAAAAACTCTATAGTATCTGGCTTTTCCATGACATAGGCCTTGACCTTGGGATGACACCCTGTCAGTAAATGCAGATCAGGCACAAAGTATGGGTTTGGCAGGAACCTGACGTCCAGGACCAGATTGGCATCGGCAGGGAGACCATACTTAAATCCAAAGGAAAGCAGATGTATTACCAGTCGATCCAGGCACTTTCTTGAAGAATAGAGCCTTATGAGGTTCTGCCTCAACTGATGAACATTGAAATCAGAGGTATCAATCAGCATGTCTGCATATTCCCTCAGGCCTGTCATGCGCCTCTTTTCGATCTCTATCCCCTTGAGTACATCGCCCCTGGGCTGCAGTGGATGGCAACGGCGTGTCTGGCTAAATCTCCTTACTATTACCTCATCTCTTGCATCGAGGAATAGTACCTCGAGATGAAATCCCTCTCTCTTGATCTGATCGAAGATAGACTGGTATTGGTCAAGAAATCCCCTTTCCCGTACATCCATTACAAGTGCCACACGGGTGGATACACTGGAGTTATCTTCGCTAATGGCCAGGAATTCAGGCAGGAGGACTATAGGCAGGTTATCTACACAGAAATAGCCCATGTCTTCAAATGCCTTAAGGGCAGTACTCTTACCAGACCCAGACAGGCCAGTTATAATGACTGTCTGTACCTGTCTTTTACCTTTGCCAACCAAATATCCTCCTTAAGAATATAGCCATAAAATGCTACCACTGGCCGAAGACATGGACAGTTGCAACAGGAGGGATGTGAACGCCTGCAATCGAGATCTATGGTTCTATCAGCCCCAATGTCCCATCTTTACGCCAGTAAAGGACATTTACTGCATCTGTCTCGGCATTGGTGAACACCATAAAGTCCTGATCCAGTACCTGGAGCTGGGCAGCTGCCTCTTCAACGGCCATGGGCTTAGAAGCCATCTTTTCTGTACTGATTACCTGGAATTCCTCTTGTCCTGTCTCTAGAGATGACTGGACCACCAGAGAAGAGGGCTCAGATACTGGAGCAGGTCCCCTCTTGTTGCGGATCTTCTCTTTATACCTTTTTAACTGCTTTTCTACCTTGTCAGATACCAGATCAATGGCTGAACGCATCTCATTTTGCACTTCCCTTGCAGCTGCCCTTACACCATCCCCAGAGACCACTACCTGTACGGCCTGCCTAAATTTCTCTACTGACAGGACAACATTTACATCTATGGGGCCATCAATATATTTCTTAAGCTTCCTGAACCTCTGTTCAACGTACTCTCGCAATGCATCAGAGGCATCGAGGTGCCTAAATGTCACATTAATCCGCATAAAATACCTCCATATGGAATCTGTCTAGTCCCTAATTCATAATAGCCTATTGCACAATAAAGTAGAACAAACCTAAGGGGCTATATTGATAAGCTGGCTATATTACTGGACGCCTACGGCGGCTGGAAGGCAAAATACCCATAAGACTCCTATATTTGGCCACAGTCCGCCTGGCAATATGTATATGGTCCTTGTTCAAAATCTCCACAATCTGCTTGTCACTGTAAGGGCTGGCAGGATTCTCTGCCTGGATCAGCTGTCGGATCCGTTCCTTTACACTATAAGAGGCTACATCAGAGTCCCCATCCCGACGGAGGCCTGTACTGAAAAAGAATTTGAGCTCAAAGATGCCCTGTGGTGTATGTACATATTTATTTGTAGTCACTCTGCTTATGGTGGATTCATGCATCCCTACATCTTCTGCTACATCTCTGAGTATAAGCGGATGTAGATAGGAGATACCCTTGTCCAGAAAATCTCTCTGGAATTTCACAATGCTCTTTGTGACCTTATAGATAGTCTTTTGCCTCTGATAGATACTGCGAATCAGCCACATGGCAGACTTGAGTTTGTCCTGGATAAAGTCTCTGGCAGAGGATGGAATGCTTCCATTTTTGAGAGAATCACGATAGAGAGGACAGATCTTTAATATGGGTATACCCTCATTATTTAGACTTACTACGTAGTCATCGTCTACTTTATAGACATAGATATCAGGAACGATGTATTGGGTCCCCTCGTTATTGAAGATCCGTCCAGGACGGGGCTCTAGACTGGTTATTACTCCAATGGCCCGGACTATCTCTTTTAGTGGCTGTCCAGTGACCTTGACCAGGGCCTGATAGTTATGCCGCTCAATATATTTTAGATACTTACTCACCAGCTCGCGGGCCAAGGGGTCATTGATGCCCAGATAATCTATCTGGATCAAGAGACATTCTCTGAGGTCGCGGGCCGCTACACCTACCGGGTCAAAGAGTTGGATCTTCTTTAAGACGCCTTCCACCTCTTTTGGTGTACATCCTACCTCTTTGGCTATTTCCTCAATGCTGGTCCTGAGATAGCCATCCTGGTCAAGATTGCCAATAATAAGACAGCCGCTCTGGCGCTCTGTCTCATTAAAAGACGCCATCTGGAGCTGCCACAGCAGATGCTCTGCCAGATTACTGGTATAGCTTATGATGTTTTCGTAATTTAGGGCCTCCCTTTTCTCAAAAGAATAGGCAGATACTGAAGACCTGTTGTCTTCATGCCAAAACTCTCTCCAGTCTATCTCTTGGATTGCCTTCTCGTCCCATGGGGTCTTTTCAAGCTCAGAAGATGCCAATGTTGGAAGTTGAGACTCATCTGGTTCTCCATCCCTATCTGGAGACGGTCCATCTCCGAATGAAGCCTCCTCCAGGACTGGGTTGCTCTCTAGCTCCTGGCCTATCGTTTCTATCAGTTCTATTCGGGAGAGCTGGAGGAGCTTTATAGCCTGCTGCAACTGGGGAGTCATTACCAGTTGCTGAGTCAGTTTGAGTTGTTGGTGGAGCTCTAAGGCCATAGAAGATAACGATAAATCAAAGTCTAAATTCTTTTCCCAGATAGATCTTTCGCACCAGATCACTGGATGCAATGTGGTCTGGAGACCCCTGTTCAACAATACTCCCTAAATTAACAATATAGGCACGGTCACAGACCGTCAAGGTCTCATGGACATTGTGATCTGAAATAAATACCCCTAGTCCTCTGGCCTTTAGGCCCAAAATTATCTCTTGCAGGTCAGATATGGCCAGGGGATCTACACCGGCAAAGGGCTCATCAAGGAGAATAAACATGGGATCAGTGGCAAGTGCCCTCATTACCTCTACCCGCCTCTGCTGCCCCCCTGAAAGAGACTGTGCCTTTTGGTCTATGAGGGAAGAGAGCCCCATCTCATTCAAAAAATCCAGGGTCTTGGTCTCTATTTCCGTTCGGGATAGTCCCCTTGTCTCCAGTACCAGGCGGATATTATCGCCAACTGACAACTTCCTGAAGACCGATGGCTCCTGGGGTAGATAGGTTATACCCTCACGGGCTCGCTGATGCATAGGTAAATTGGTCACATCTTTCCCGTTGAGCAGGATCCTCCCCTTATCTGGTCTTATCAACCCTGTAATCAGATAAAAAATGGTGGTCTTTCCTGCCCCATTTGGGCCCAACAGACCTACTATACTATGATCTGACACCTCGATGGTTACCTCATTGACTACTTTCCGATCACGAAAACGTTTTACAAGTCTCTCTGCCCTCAACTCACTCACTGAAGGGATCACTCCTTTGGATAGACAACTGCATGGACCTTTATCTTGCCACTCCCTTCAACCACAGTCCTGTCCTCATTTAGAAAGAGAGTAATCCGGTCTCCTCTTACCCGGTTTGGCCCTTCCCATACCTGGGCTGCGCCTATAATTGTTATTTTCTCAGCGGCCTTGTCATAGACAGCCTTCTGGCCAATCCCAATACGTTTTCCCTTGCTTATACGCACATGACCCAGGGCAATGATCTTTTTGATTACCCTCTTTGTCTCTGCTCCATGTCCCTTAACCCTGCTTTTGTTATAGAAGACTTCGAGTCTGTCAGAGTGTAAGATAAAGTTCTTTTTAGTGGCCACCACATGCCCTGTAAATATTATAGTCTTCGACTGATTTAATGCCTCCATCTTATCACTCGTTATATGTATTGGTATCCTTTGATCTGTGGTTTGAGCCAAGGCCAATGGAGATAGAAGACACAACAAAAAGAGATAGAGCCAGAGAACCGACAGTCTGATATCTTGACAGTCCATATAGTCTTTAGAGATTTAACTCACCATTTCCAGGGAAGACAGATGTCTGATTTGTTACTGTAAGTCTTCCAGATCGGAGGTCATACTCGAGCCCCTTACCTCTCATTGTCAATCCATTCCCTCTTATTATTACATTGTCTTTGGTCCAGATAAGTCTCTTCTTTTGACTGAAATATAGGCTCTTAGAGTAAAGCCTGGTGCCGCTCTCAGACCTTACCTCTACATTCCCTTTTAGAGACATCTCATCTCTATTGATCCTGTATACACCAGAATCGCCAGTACTGAGGAGTTGACCACCACCAGTAAGAAAAAACTTGATCTTTACTCCCTTGAGGTCCATAAGGTCTTTGGCCTCATAGAGCCGCCCCTCGTCTGCCCACAAGATCCACTGAGTCCTTCCCCCTAAGTCTCTCACATAACATATGCCCCTTAAAGTGAGGTCTGCCTTTACCTCACCTATATTTTTGAGCCATGAGTCATCATCAGAACTGGTCCTACCCTGTTCCCAGGGTCTCCATAGAATTATCAAGAGGAGCACAAGGGCAAGGATCCAGAACAGACGACGCTGTCCAATCTTTAAATCATAAAGGCCTTTTAGATAGGGCAAATCCAGGACTCCTCTGATGTAACCGTTCACTGAACTGTTAGCATCTAATTGTAATCTTACACATCTCGGGCCAGCACTGGCCTTTCTCAGGGTCTCAGGAGCATAGCCTGATGCACAAATCAGGCACTTTGCCCATTATCTGCCTGTGCTCACTGCTTTTGGCCTTGAGCTTCAGGCTTCATATTTCAGCTTCCTCTCCAGTGCAGCATGGATAAATGCCACAAAGAGTGGATGAGGATTGAGCGGCCTGGACTTGAACTCTGGATGGAACTGGCATCCAAGAAACCATGGATGCTCAGGTATCTCCATGATCTCTACCAACTCTCCATTAGGACTCAGCCCGGTGAACCTGGCCCCGGCATTCTCAAGGACCTTGCGATAGGAATTGTTGAATTCATATCTGTGGCGATGTCTCTCAGAGATCTGCTCAAGCCCATAGGCGAGATAGGCCTTGCTATCGGTTACCAATTGACATGGATATGCACCAAGGCGCATGGTACCACCTTTTTGCGTATTGCTATCCCTCTTCTCTACCTTCTTGCTACGATAGTCATACCACTCCTTCATCAGGTAGATTACAGGATCAGGCGTGTTAGAATCAAATTCTGTACTGTCTGCCAGAGGCAATCCAGCTACATTTCGGGCAAATTCTATCACTGCCAACTGCATACCCAGGCAGATACCAAAAAAGGGCACCTTATTTTCCCTGGCATAGGTAATGGCCTCAAGCATCCCAGGTATCCCCCTCCTACCAAATCCCCCTGGGACCAGGATCCCATCTGCCTTTGCCAGACGATTTAGCAGGTCTTCCCCTCTGGTCTTCTCTGAGTTAATAAAATCGATCTCTACCTCGGAATTATTTGCAACTCCTCCATGGAATAGGGCCTCATTCAGACTCTTATAGGATTCCCTAAGATTTACATATTTGCCTACCATGGCGATACGAAGTCTGTACTGTGGATCTCTGACCTTGGAGATGAGGTCTTCCCAGTGTGTGAGTACAGGTGCCCTTGTCCACATATTGAGGCACTCTACAATTCGTTCATCCAGCCCTTCCTTGTGAAAGCGCAGAGGCACTTCATAGATACACTTCACGTCTATAGCGGCAATAACCCGATTTACTTCTACATTGCAGAACAGGCCTATCTTGGACCTTATCTCTGGAGAGAGATCGATTTGGGTGCGGCAGAGCAGGATATCCGGCTGAATCCCTATAGCCCTGAGCTCCCTTACACTGTGCTGTGTCGGTTTTGTCTTGAGCTCACCCGCTGCCTGGATATAGGGCACATAAGTAACATGGATATAGAGGGTATTTTCCTTACCAAGATCGGCCCTTAGCTGTCTTATTGCCTCCAGAAATGGCAGGCCCTCTATATCACCTACTGTACCCCCTATCTCCACTATGACTATATCTGCCTCGTTGTCTAGCTGCAGGACTGCCTGCTTGATCTCATCAGTTATGTGGGGAATGACCTGCACCGTGCCTCCGAGATAGTCTCCCCTTCGCTCCTTTGTGATTACACTATAATAAATACGGCCTGAGGTATAGTTGTGACGTTGACCAAGCTTTGCCTGGGTATAGCGTTCATAATGACCCAGATCCAGGTCTGTCTCAGCACCATCATCTGTCACAAATACCTCTCCGTGCTGAAAGGGGTTCATGGTACCAGGGTCCACATTTATATATGGATCCAGTTTCTGCATGGATATCCGAAGGCCCCTGGCCTCAAGTAATGCCCCTATAGAGGCCGCTGCCAGGCCCTTTCCAAGAGATGAGAGGACCCCACCTGTAATAAAGATAAATTTTGTCCTCATATCAGATTGACCATATGAAAGCCTAATTATCCCTATGGGTTTAAGTCAGGGCTTCAGTGATGTCAAGTGTCAGGGTTCTTCTCCAAATCTGAAACCTGGATTTTTGAAATTGGCTCATCTTTCTATCCCTGTCCTTGCCATAATCCCTTTGCTGAAATAGTGCTTTATCATTCGCATCTCTGTCACCAGATCTGCACGTTCTATTATCTCCTCTGGTGCCCACCTCCCAGTAAGGACCATCTCTAGATCAGGGGGACGCCTTTCTAGAAGGGCTATGACACTCTCTACTGGGATAAGCCCAAAATGCATGGCCACGTCTATCTCATCCAGTATAATCAGGTCATATTCTTTTGTCCCCATGGCCTCTATGACCTCATTAAGGCCCCTCTGGGCCGATGCCACTTCTTTCTCAGAGGGTCTGCCTCTTACAAATTCACCTGAACCATATTGACATATCTTGACCTGATCTCCAAGTCTCCTTAGGGCCTTTATCTCACTGTACTCCCCTTGTTTCAGAAACTGGACAAACAGTACCCTCCAACCGGCCCCTATTGCCCTGAGGGCCAGGCCAAGGGCAGCAGTAGTCTTTCCCTTTCCGTCTCCTGTATAGACATGTACAAAACGTGTCTCTTCCTGCAATGTGTCCCCCTTTAATGGAGAGTCTTAAATTTAATTCAAAATCAAGAATTGATGTCCTTGCAAAAGGCCTTTTTCTCACGCAAAGGCGCAAAGCTCGCAAAGACAATCTATTGTTATTAAAAAAACTTTGCGCCTTGGCGACTTTGCGTGATATTTTGGATTCTTTACGAAACCATCATAATGTCTTAGGGCAGAATAGGGCTCAATATCCTAAATGGTAGCTTCACGGTATCTAAGACCAGGTGTATCATGGCCTTGCCTACTGCATCAGGTGGCAGGACAGCGACCTTGGGGTCTTTTATCTGCCCCTTGATCTTTACAGGAATCGCTATGATAGATGCATCCCTTCCACCTATAACCCTTCCCAGTATAGGCACCCTTGAGACAACTGTATCTATAGTCTTAAATGGAGACACCAGCATATCTACATCCAGGTCTGCCTTAGCCATATCGACCCTGCCACTGGCAAAGAAGTTTAGCCCCTTTCCCTTAATTATGGCCTTATTAATAACCAGGTTATTGCCTCTTACAACCCCATCGAGTTCTGCACGAGAGTAAAAAAGTCCTCTCTTAAGGACATCAGAGATCCCATCTTTACTAAAAAGGTCCATCACATTTAGTATGCTAAATATCTTGGAGAGCAGGGTCATACGCTTTATCCTGCCATTGACAGACTGGAGCTCTACCTTGCCTCCCTGCCAGTTACCAGGCATACCTTTGAGCCTTGCATTTATGCTAAAGGCACCTTCTATCAGGTCCTTTTTAAGACCAAGACAGGGGAGCACCTCTTGGAAGACAGGCCTTTTGGAAGGACTGCTGGAGATAGATACAGTAGCTATACCAGGGGCTGGCCACGAGCGCCAACTGCCTGTGGTATTGATGCAACAGATCGTCGCAGAAGATACAGAGACAGAGGTCTTGTCTTGAGATAATAGCCTTATCTGACCTGCAATGGAGTGCCAGGTATAGTGGCTGTATCCAAACTTATCCAGGTTGAAGCCAATCCTCCCTGTAACAGACAGGGGAGATGATGGCTCTGATTCAGGTCTATTTACCTGGGAAGGAGGTCCTTTTTTATATGATTTGAGGAGCCCGGATAGCTCTTCCCATGAAAGAAACTTAGATCTCAGGGCCAGGTCCAGGTCAACATTGTGTCTTGAAAACAATACCTGCCCTGTAGAGTGTATAGATTGTCCATCCATGCCTACATAGAGGTCCTTTATGTCCACCCGCGATCGCCTGCCTTTCAGATAGGCATGTCTGATCTCCAGCGGTTTCTTGAGCCCCCAATACCAATTGAGCCCGGATGCCTCTATAAGACCCCTGCAGTGTCCAGGGCCCCTGTCTCCCAGGCTCAGGGTACATGAGCCATCAATGTATCCTGATAGCAGCCTGTTCTCTTCCAGGACTCCATCCAGGCCATCTCTATCCAGGTACCCATTCCAGTTCAGGGCCAGCCTCTTCCCAGGGATCACCTGCAGGGAGAAACTCGCCTTTTCCTTTCTGCTAGTGATAGTGAGGTCTCTCAAGAAAAGACCCTTTGGGCGAGAGCTGAGATCCAGCCTTACCTCTGTAGCCTCTCCATGCCTCTTTTCTGAAGTGATCCTGCCCTTCACATCTACAGTGTCCTGATCCCATGCTACCCTGAGGTGATCCAGTCTACAGGGGACACGTGGGAAATACAGGTCAGGTATCCACCCCTTTGTCTTCACCCATCTGGAGATCCCCTGCCTCACGGTACCGCTCATCTCTAGCCAGCCCTTCCAGTCCTGCCAGTCTCTGTGCCTGAGATTTCCCATTAGGGATATGTCCTGGTCTGAGAGCCGCATATCACAGCGAGATATAAGGACCTTTTCCTGGTTGATCTGGACAGAGGCCTCTCTGACATGGGATGTCCCAGGAAGCAGAGGACTGTGGAAATCCAGGCCCTTGGCATGTACATCTATGCCATATCTCCACTTCAGGGGGTCCCCTGCCGGCCCTTTGAGCCAGGAATTCCGCAGTTCCAGGGGACCATTGACTGAGAGCAGGACCTTAGAGAGGACCTTTTTTATCCCTGGATAGCCCTCCAATTTTGCATAGACGGGGCCTGAGTCCAGTGATGCATCGAGCCTCTTGACCTCGAGATAGACAGTATCGTCTTCCCATCTGACCAGACCGTCTGTATCGTGGACAACATTTGGGCCGACAGTCCCCTGTATATCCTTCCACTCTACTCCTTGAGGGAAGATCCGCACCTGGCCCCCCTTGATATGGATAGGCCAACTGATCCTCTGGTAATATGCATCTCCATTGATGTCTGAGACCTCTACTCTCACTGCTATATTGTCTAATCTGTCTCCCAGGATGAGGTTTCCAGAGGCAATGCCCTTGACCTTGCTGAACCTGTCCAGCTCATCCCTGAACCCCTGGTTATGGATCAAGCGGTGTAATAGCGGTGGGAGCTTTGACAGGTCTGCGTCCAGACCCAGGTCTAACTTAAAGACCCTGTCTTTGCCAACCAGACCCAGCTCAAGGGAGCCATTTTTCCCCACAGAATCGTCCAGCCTGGCTGAGAGATTCTGCCCGCTCAATATCCCGTCCTGGATCCTTATCTTGCCACATGCATCCTTGAGGTCCAGGTCTGCTCCAGGTACGTGTATTGGTGCCCCATCCACATCTGCCGTGATGATCATGGACTTCAGGTCCTGGAAGGCAGATACATCTCCATTAAAGAGATATCGAGCCCCTCTGGCCCTTCCTCCCAGGACTATGCCACATACCAGGTCAGCTACCTCATTTCCACCGAACAGGGCGAGCACCCTATCTCTGACCCCTGAGAGATCTATATCTTTTCCCTTGAGGTCTATATGCCAGATGCCCTTGTCAGACACCCCATGTCTCTCTACTATCCCAGACAGCGTCAGCCTGGGATCTGTAAGCCCCAATGTATTTACTGAGACCGTAAGCTGCCTGCCCTGTTTCTTTAGACCCAGGTCTGCATGATCGCACGAAAAGGATATCTCCCTGCCATGTGACCTGATCTTCAGATAGGAAGATTCCCCTTTTATTGAGGCCGTTATCTCCTTGAGGCCAGTACCCGTGACCACAGCCCCTACATTCAGGTCTGAATCTACAGGCGTGATGGGATATCCCTTCAAGAGGCAGGCAAGGATTTTATGTAGTTTGAGTCCCTTAGAGTCTATCGCTAACCTATAAGAAGATTTCGATGGGGAAAAATGGCCTTTGACCTTCAGGCCTCTTGCATAAGGCGGGACGCAGGCCAGAGATACACTGATCTCCTCAGGTCCTATCTCTATCTTGCCCCTTACATCTGAAAACTTCAGGCGCCTGGCATGGAGCCCCCGGAGGGCATTACCTGGATCCAGGAGGAGGGTGCCATCTCTTATGACAATGGCAGTAGAGGGGAGTATCCGGTGCCTCTGCGAGATCTTTAAGGACTTGATGCGGACAGAGGGATGTCTGAAGACCACCTGGCCTATCCCCAATTTTCCATGCAAAAGCCCCAACCAATCAGGGGACAGCATGGTCTCTGGGAGATCTGCCTCCAGCCGGTCGTTAGAGATATGGGTATCCATGAGTACCACAGAGGGAAAAGGAAACCACTGCCATGATATAGAGCCAATACCTACTTTACTGTCTAGACGCAGAGTTAGCTCCTGATTGAGGTCTGAGCGGAATCGCTCCAGTTGCAGGAGATATGGGCTAAGAAACACAAGGACTATGGCAACAGCCAGAATAGAAATAGAGATCTTAGTAATGGCCTTTTTTTTCATCTTTTGTAGGGGCAAATTATATATTCGATTTTTTGTATTATTATATAGGGTCTGATGGGATGTATTTAGTCTTCGAGGTATTTTTTAAAATTGAAGAGATGCACTCTCTTTCTCCAGAAAATCCCTGAATTTTTCATAGATCTCCCAAAAACACTTGACCGCCTTCTCTCCTGCCTCAGTGAGCTCTGTCCCTCCTCCCTTCTTGCCCCCAACAGAGGTCTTAACGAGGGGCTGCCTTGCCTGACGGTTGATGGAATCGATCAGCTCCCAGGCGTGTCTATAGGACATATCCATTGATTTTGCCGCCTTTGAAATAGACCCCAATTTAGATATACGTTCAAGAAGTACTGCCCTTCCATAGCCAAGGAAGGTCCCGTTTAGACCATCTATCCAGATCCGTCCCTTTAGTTCATAGTTGCCCATTTTGACCCCAGCGTCAGCCGGAGTCATGTCTCTGGCTGACGGTTTGAACCTGGGGCCTCTTTTTCTCTGCATCATGATATCTCCACTTGACAATCGTTATTCCTTAATATATATAACCTAAAATATCTTAACAGATTGAAGGGTCTCGGTGCGAATTAACAGGCAAAGTGTCTGAACCCTGTGCATCAGGCTGAGGTCCTGAGAAAGGCCACTGCTTGCCAGGGATATGAACAGTTATGCCGTGA
>JALTHG010000029.1 GCA_027004715.1 Deltaproteobacteria bacterium | reverse complement strand
CTCCGATCTCTCCCACAAGGAGTCTCCCTGCATGCTCAGGTGCAGTGGACCTTGGGAAATTTGGGATATCTACATAAGGGGCCGACCAGGCTATATCCATGGCCTCAGCCAGACCCCCCAGACCAGTGCCCAAGACCAGGCATATATCCGGAGCCCAGGGCAGATCTCTGGAAAAAAATCCCGTTGTCTCTTCAACTGCCCTTACATAAGCCTCCATGGATGTATATCCTTCTATATATTATCTCCAGGCCCTCTAAGACGAGGTCTGGTAATACCTCCTCTATAGAGGGGCAGTATGGGGCCATTACCGGCGCCAGCCCACCAGTAGCAATTATCTTTGGCCTCTGTGCAAATTCTCTCAAGAGTTGAGCTATGATCCCCTCTGTCAGACCGGCAAAGCCATATATGATACCTGCCTGGATTGCCGAGGCAGTATCCTGCCCAAGGGCAGTCTTTGGTCTGGCAAAGAGCTCTACCCTGGGGAGCCTGGAGGTGCCTTTAAAGAGGGCCTCTGCCGCAAGGACAAGGCCAGGGGCAATAGAACCCCCCAGGTATTCGCCTCGCGGGGATACGCAATCAAAGGTGGTTGCAGTCCCATAATCGACTACAATTATGGCATCCCTATACCTGGAGTATGCAGCTACTGCATTTGCCAGACGGTCTGCTCCCAATTCATAAGGACGTCTATAACAGATAGGCATCTCTACAGGTATATCATCCTGAATAAACAGGGCCTCTTTTGATATATACTTGATGGCCAGATTCTTCCAGGTGTGGATCAGGGGCGGCACGACGCAGGATATTATTATGTCATTAATATCTCCCAGCCTTATCCCTGCAAATCGGCATAACTGATCCAGTGTCACTGCCAGCTCGTCAGGCGTGATCTCCCTATCTGTATGAAGCCGCCAGTCTTTGAGGAGGCAGTCTCCCTGAAAGAGACCGGTTACGGTGTGGGTGTTTCCAATATCTACGGCCAGGAAGTATGTCTTACTAAAAAGGCTATTTTCTATCATACCATCTATCTCACTGCCCATTCGCTTCACTCATTCGAGATGCAGAGGACACAGAGAAGGGCTACCAGTGGCCGAAGGATGGGAACAGTCACATTGGGACTATAGGATACTGGACAGGATAGTCCTCTCTATCAAGAACAATCTGTTTGCCCAGCCTCTCTCTTACATTGATCACAATGGGGGCCTTTAGATTTGCCGTTACTTTGAATGGATCTGGATAAATCGTTACAATTGACATCAAAATTACATCTTCAGGGGACTTTATTTCAAGTAACTCTATATCACTATCCTGAATAACTGGTCTATAGTCAGGCTTGATAACAAAGGGATCTATCAGCACAAAGGCCAGAGAGCCGTTATCAACACACTGAAGCCAACAAAATAGATTTTCCTCATCCTGTACAAGAAATACATATCTCTTTAGATGTTCAAAGCCCAATATACCTCCTCTCATCACAATAGCCCTGGATTCATCAATATCGATGTCACCAAAACGGGTGGTAGAAAGCCTCACTAAATTTCTCCCTTTTGTGACTCCCATAGATTACAGGTTACTCTTCTTTTTTTAACCTATCCCATATATGAGACAGCCTTTTATCAACAAGCTCATCACACTTTGCCGCCAGGATATTTTGTCTTTGAATCATCTGGTAGACTTCCTCACGGTAGACAGAGGTATCTTTGGGGGCATCTATTCCCAGTCTTATCTGCCTTCCCTTTATCTCTAAAAAAGTGACTTTAATGTCATCGCTTATTCTGATTGATTCCCCCAACTTCCTTGTCAGGATCAGCATTTTCCTCTCACTTAAGAAAATCGAGTATTGTAAGACTGTCTATCTTTGACGCCGTTTCATAGGAGGCCTTCAATACGACCTCTTTCATGGCAAGTTTACTGGCAATTTTTGTAAAATCCGCATCTTCTGTATTAGAGATCATCTTGGTCAGATTAAAGTCTATATCAGACATATTGCTTTCTGCCATCTCCAGTCTATTCATCTTTGCGCCACACTTGGCAATGTATCTATTTACTTGCTCAGATGCATCTTTAAGACTGTCCAATTGAGCTGCAATTCCATCCTGGTCATTATTCTCCAGAGAATCTCTCAGGTCTTTGAGGACATTGAATATATCTACAGTCCCTCCCCCTCTGGCCTTGTCCATATCTGTAAAAATCAGTTCTCCTGGAATAGAATAATTAAAAGACAGATCTTTCCCTATTTCAATGGAAAATTCTTTATCGTTGCCATTATATATATATTTATTCGAGGACTTATCCAATGAAAACGGCTCCTTATCTATCTTGGTGCCTGAAAAGAGATATCTATCTCCATATCTCGAATTGGCAAGAGAAAGCATTCCATCTATGATCTGTTGTACAGATTGCGCTGATGTACTTCGGGTATCGGCCGAAGCCGTTGCAGTTGATTGGGCAATAGCTATCTCCCGAGCCTTTACTAACAGATCGTTAATGCTAGATAGCTTTGATTCTGTAATTTCAATCCATGGCCTACAGTTGTCAATATTTCGACGGTACTGGGCAACAGATGCCTTGGATGTCCGGAGATTCAAAAGTCTGCTCATCCCAATTGGATCATCTGATGGTCTATTGATCTTTTTTTGGGAAGCCATCTCCTCCATGACTTTATTATAGCTGTTTTGAAGCCGAAACAGGTTATTGAGCATCATATTAAATTTCATATTTTCTGATACACGCATCACCATAAAATAACCTCTTTCTTAAAGCCATGTCAGATTTTCCCTGTTACTGCACCATATTCAATAAAGTATCTATCAATTTACTTGCAATAGTGCACAGTTTAGCTGCTGAATTGTATCCAAGTTGGTATCTGGTGAGATTAATCATCTCCTCATCAATTGATACTCCAGAAATCTCCTCCCTCTTATTTGTCAACTGGGTCATGATATCTGTATGATGATTAAATTCCCTTGTATCATCTGCAAGGTCCTGGCCAACTCTTCCTACAAGAGTGGCATAATAACTATTAAAGGTGGAGCTATTTCCATTCATAATGAGACTGTCTTTGAGCTTTTCTATGGCCTCAGCATTGCCACCATCAACAGTATCTATTCCCATTGAAGCTGCTATTTTATTTACATCCGCTACGATATCAGGATTGACTCGCATGTCCCTGGCCATTGTCGCTGGCTCAAAAAAGTCCTCACCGGGATCGTGATTCATATCATAACCCAATTGATGTTGGGCATTAATACTATCAATGATGGCCCTGGCCAGACCATTGAGCTTATCTATATAATCTGAGACTGTGACATCGCGGACCTCTAAAGAGCCGGCCAACTCGCCCTTCTTTACATTATCATTAAGTGCCTTTTTATCAGGATCATCTTGAAATATTATATCATAAAAATCAGGATTATCGGGATGCCTATCAGGATCTGTTACCACATCCAGTTTCCAGGCCCGATTGTCCTCTACCAGTGGCATACCATTAGAAAGGAAGACATTTACTGAGTTATTTTGGCCATTTAGTTGCTGGAAATCAAGGATCTTGGCCAGGCCCTTTAGGGCCTCTGCCCTCTTATCTCTGAGGTCATTTGCATCACCCTTACCTGTCTTAATAGCCTCTATTTCCCTGTTCAAATCAGCTATATCCGATATATAACCATTGGCTTTGTGTACTAGAGCCGCTATCTCTGTGTTTGCATCATCCTGCACAGAGGCAAGTTCATCACTCCTTGAACGGAGCGCAGAGGCCAGGGCCTGAGAGGCAGAGACCAGGGCCTCTCGTTCGGCCTGCCCAGTAGGATTCGCCGACAGATTCCCCCATGCATTCCAAAACTTATTCAATAGTTCATTGATACCGCCACCATTGCTTTCATTGAAGACCATCTCAGCCCTTTCAAGCAGGCCTTTTTTTGCCTCACTGTATCCCAGATCATGCATCTTATCATTAATTTGGACCCCTAGAAACCTGCTATAAACCCTCTCTGCCTTCTCTATTTCAACACTGAGTTGGGCCTGACCTGCTCCTAGACCAATGTAACTTCGTGAATTAAATACAGGCCGCTGCCTTGTATATCCAGGTGTATTAACATTTGTGATATTATCTCCAGTTAAATCTATAGCGATCTGGTGGGCTAATAAGCTATCTTTGGCAATATTCAAGAGAGTAATATCTGACATTATTTATCCTGTAGAATAAAGTTTTACTAACCCTAATTCTTTACATCCCTGGCCAGGAGGAACCACTAACCTTCCCAAGATAGAATTTTTCCATTCATACTGTCCATCTTTAATTTTCCTGTATTTAGATAGCTAGAACCTGGAAATATAAATTGGTTGATGAAATCAATAGATTTTTGTATATAAATTAGTGATGAGTCCAGTAGTAATTTATTAGTTTCATTTAGTTGACTAATTTCTGTTAAAAGAAAATATAAAGTTGATTGGCAGTCTCTTAGTTCTTCTCTGTGTACATCATCGCTATAAGATAATAATACTGAGAGATTTATATTATCTCCATCAATACCCAAAAACTTGACTATTTTCTTAACTAAATTACTCCTTACCTCTTCTAAGATTTTGGCTTTTAAAATACAGGTCTCTTTTTTAGATGTATTCTCATATAGTTTATCAGCAGAAGAATTTATAATGAACTCTTTTTCATTTAAAAAAAGTCTGTGGAGTTCACTATAAACTTTAATCTCATTTTTTAATACATGTAATAGAGAGCTATATAGAGATTTTAGTCGATCATCCATCTCAACATCCTTTAACTAAAATTAATAATCTATAAACAGATAGTTTAACTATTTATGGATATCGATAGAGAGAGAATGTATATCTAAGAGAAATTCATTTATCATTTTTTCAGCAATTTTGTCTTCATTTATGTGATAACTTCCATGTTTAATTTCATCTTTCAATCTTTGAATCTTTTCCAGTCGAACATCTTGGTAGTTTTCAATAATCTTTTTTGCTAATTCTGTGTCTCTTGATGTAGAGGATAAACTAACTTTTTCCTTATAATTGTCAGATTTTATTTCGTCTTTAGATCTATAAGCCGCCTTATCATTTATCTTATATTGGTGGAGTAGGGCATTACTATTGATGTCAGAAATTTTCATGTGAGATTACCTCCCCTTTATTATATCTCATAATATTATCGGTAATTTTACTAAAAAACTTTAAAATTTTTCAAGAATTCACACTCTATGACAGTAACCCTCCAGATTCCCCTGACTCAAAATGCTACTGATGGCTGGAGATATGGAAGCTGCAACAGGAAGGGTGTAAACAGTCACCTATGAGGTATATATTTTGGGATCAAGCTGATGCAAAAGTATTTTTTGGAGACCTATGCCTCCCCCTTTTCTTGCAAGATTTTCTGCCAGACTCTGATCTAATATCATATTATAGGTATCTCTACAGGAATCCCTTTGAGGAAAGAGGGCATCTTTGGGGACTGTACTCCTAAGAGTCTTGAGCATATAGTAGATAAAAATAGACTCAAAATCAGCAACGGCATTCTTAAGATCCCTCTCCCTTTTAGCGGCATCTTGTCTCAGATTATTAATAGTGTTCCCTTCTACATTCAGGTATCTGCCAGTCAAAGAATCCATTAAATTTCCCCCTCAAAGGCCCTCAAGCAGATCTATTAGATTATCTTTAGATCTGCCTGAAGGGCTCCAGCCGCCTTAATGCTCTGCAATATATCGATCAGGTCTCTTGATGAGACACCAATCGCATTCAGACCCCTTACAACCTCCTGGATCGTTACACCTTTAGGCACCACCATCAATCTCCTCTTCTCTTCTGAAACACCTATAGATGTCTGACTTGTAATAGCTGTCTGTCCTCCTGGAGCCACTGTGACGCCCTTTCCAGCTTTAGCTGGGCTACTAACAATAGGTGGAGCAGGCGAAAATGGAAGTGGCTGAGATACCTTTCTGTCCTCTCTTACCTGAATACTCAAGTTCCCATGGGCCACGGCCACTGTAGATATCCTGACATTTTCTCCCATCACAATAGTCCCTGTCTTTTCATCCATAACGACAACGGCAGGTGAATCGACAGGGACATCCAGCTCTTCAATGCTTGAGATGAGATCCACAATGTTTCTCTTAAAAGAGTCTTTCATGTGTATAGCTATAGAGTCTGAATCGATAATTTTTACACTAATATCAGGTATCTGAGACCTTATAATCCTTGCCATCCTATCGCAAGTTGTAAAATCAGGTTGATAGAGGTCAATAGTAAAACCTCTCTTTTTGTCAAAATCATAGCTTAATTCTCTCTCTACAGTGGCACCATTCGAGATGCGTCCGACTGTGGCATGATTTTTGCTGATTTTTGCACTGCTTCCACTGACAGAAAATCCCCCTATAATCAAAGGCCCCTGTGCCAGAGCATAGACCCTGCCATCGGCTCCTATAAGTGGAGTCATGGGAAGAGTCCCTCCAAGGAGGCTGGTTGCATCTCCAATGGAAGAGACTGTGACGTCTAGCTTTGTCCCTATCTTGGCAAAAGGAGGTAGGTCGGCAATAACCATAACTGCTGCCACATTTTTGGCTTTAATGGAAAAGGTCTTATTCTTCATCGTCAGGCCCTGCCTGGTCAACATATTTGCAAGGGTCTGATCTGTAAAGCCATTCTTTACGCTATCACCAGTTCCGTCCAGACCCACAACCAGGCCATAGCCATAGAGTTGGTTGTCCCTGACGCCTCTAATACCTGCAATATCCTTTATCCTGGCACCATATCCGTAAGATATGATAACAAGATCAAGTATTAAAGAGATGATTATATAATTGAGAGTATTCTTTGTCTCCATGGTTGCACTATTTAGACATACACCTCCCGGCCGGCGCTGGCCAGGAGATCGGTTATGGTCAAAAGGGCCAGACCCAATCGATGACCCGAGTAAGCCAACCAGGCCTCATCTTGTCATTTATTACTCCCTTACCTGTATAGATGATCTTTGCATCTGCAATGTATTGGGAAGATATCATATTATCAGATGTTATGTCCTCAGGTCTAATTATACCTGTAATAACAATATACTGATCCTCTGCATTTATAGTCAGCTGCCGTCTTCCCTCTATCACCAAGTCTTTGTTGTCAAGGACCTTAATAACCCTTGCAGTTATCCTCGCTCTCAATGTACCATCACGAGTCGTTGCCCCTTTGCCTGCCAGGCTGTCTTTAGTGCTACCAGCGATTTCAATATCAGGCCTAGATCCCCTGGAGACTAGATCTCCGTTTGTGAGGTATCTATTACCTCCAGCAAGAGACTTAGCTAAGCCCAAGAATGATGATACACCTGCATAGGTCTTGGTATCCTTGCTGGTCTTTGTATCTGCACTATTTCCACCTTTTGAATTCTCATCTATAACTATAGTAACAATATCATTTACATGTCTGGCCTTTTTATCTGCAAAAAGACTGGCTGCCCTCTCGCCTGGCCAAATGCTCCCAGGAGCAGGACAGGGAGGTCTTCTCTCTATCTCCTCAGTCGCCTTAACAAGTGGGACTGGCTGATTTACCTTTATTACTTTAGGATTTGATGCACAGCCCACCAAGAGATATATAAAGATAGAGACAAGACAAAATTTTACTCTTCTTTGAGTCTGAATCCTATATGTCATAATCCCTTAATACCCTGCTTAGAAATCTACCTGAACTAGAGAAGGGGCCTTTACTCTGGCATATATGATATTTTTTGATGCTATGTTTTTGACCCTTATAATGTCACCCTGTGATCCATCCTGCTCTGATAATCCTATTGTTGTTATCGTGAGTGGACCTTTTTCAAGTACAATCCTGACTAATTTCCCCCTTTTTATCATCACTGGCTTTCTCAACATATTCCTGGTTATTACTGCATTTGGTTGTCTTATAGTAGTGCAGAGTCTTTTACCCAATACATCATTTATATCTGTAATAACTTCTGGAGATACGCGATCGAACCATCTCTTAACTACCTTTACATCATCTTTACTGATATTAGTACCTCTAGCCAGATATCTGGTGCTGACTACCATGTTCCTGAGGACTTCTATCTTTACCCTAACGGTCTTCTCTCCTAGAAACACATTTTCACTATAAAATCTAATAGTGAAATTGGAATAACCGATAAAGTCTTCATCCCTCATGCTTATAACGCGATATATAATGTCCTTTGCAGGGAGAGTAATACCAGATATCTGAGGAAAGAAATTGATACGGACACTACCTTTAGGCCAGGGCATATTATTATTAATATAATCAACGATAATAGTCTTTATTGCATTTTTACTCACATTTGTTACTGGCAATGCACATAAAACATTGGCCATAAGTAACATCAATAGAAGCAAAAATACAACCTTCAGCAAAACTTGAAAGCTATCTTTTACTCTTGATCTCCTCATCTGTTTACTCTTGTACAATCACTTAACACTATCTCTTAAGATTATCAGTCATCCGCAACATAGAATCTGCTGTCTGTATAGCCTTCGAGTTTATCTCATAGGCCCTTTGCCCTACAATCATTTTGACCATTTCATCAACAGCATTTACGTTTGACATCTCAAGAAAATGTTGCGATATAGTACCCATTCCATCCTCTCCAGGATTCCCGGTTATTGCCTCACCTGAGCTGTCTGTAGCAGCATAGAGATTTCTTCCCAAGCTGGTTAATCCTGCTGGATTTAAAAATTTAGCCAATTCAAGCCTGCCAGTCGCTATAGGAGAACCTAGATTATCTGTTGCTGTCCATGTTCCACCACTATCTATGCTGAAATGGACTGTCTCTGGAGGTACAGTTATCTCAGGTATTAACTTAAGTCCATCAGGGTTACAGATGGAGCCATCTTTATCGATCTTAAAATTTCCTGCTCTTGTATACACAGTACGACCATTGTCATCTAATTGAAAAAAACCATCTCCTTCGATTGCCCAATCAAAGTCACTATCAGAGTGCTGATAATTTCCTTGAGAGAACATCTTCTGGACAGAGACAGGCTTTACACCCATACCAACTTCTATGCCTACAGGCAGTTGGCTGTTTAAAGATGTCTCTGCGCCCGATTTTAACAGGACCTGATACATGAGGTCCTCAAATTCTGCCCTAGATTTTTTAAACCCTACAGTGTTAATGTTGGCCAGATTATTGGCTATTACATCCTGGTTTATCTGCTGTGCCTGCATACCAGTAGCAGCCGTCCATAAGGCCCTTATCATATCAATTCTCCTTTCTCTTATTTTAGTTGCCCAATACTATTAGTCGACAGTCTATTTTGGTCTTGGACAGTCTGTATAAGTTTTTGGTAGAATTCAAAGGAACGTTGTATATCTATCAATTTTACCATCTCTTTTATGGCCTGGACGTTGGAAGACTCTATATAACCTGATTGAATCTCAGGATTTCTTTCTGGTTTTGGACCTGCTGACCCATTGGGATCCTGATAAAGATTGTTTCCAAGCCTAAGGAGAGCCGATGGCTTACGAAAATCTACAACCCTCAATCTATCAATCTCGTTACCGTCTACAGTTATTACGCCGTTTCCAGCAATCTTGATATTATTCCCTGTAATGACAACCTTGCCTGATTTACCAAGAACATAATCACCCTTTTGCGTAACTAACTCTCTATCTCTATTAAGAGTAAATCGTCCATCTCTAGTATAGGCCAGGCCACTCTTTGTCTGAATGACAAAAAAACCCTTACCCAGTATTGCCAAATCCAAGCTATTATCAGTCTTCCGTATAACTCCAGGAGAATAATCGGTTACTGCTATCTCTTTAAGTACAGATCTAGCCCCTGTGCCTCTGGGACGTATCCTTGAAAAATACAGTCTTTCCGCCTTGAAGCCAGGGGTATCAACATTGGCAATATTGTTTGCAACTATATCAAGTCTATGGACCTGTCTGGTACAGGCATGTGCTATCATAGCAATATTGGTCATAGATCTTACTCCTTCATTGAACTTTCTATGAAGCAATTTATATGCCAAGGCATAGGAGACAAAGGTCACCTAAATCACTGTTAAGGCGTACATGTCTCCAGGGAAAATTGAAGAGTTTACCAGACAGGCAATTTCGTTCGTATAGGCAATCTTTTCCCAGATGAGGCCTATCAAGACTGACTAATTGTACACGTCCTGGCCACAGTGCCTTTCTCAGGTGGAGCGACTGCTATTTACGATGCCGTGGATGCTATTTCCTGTTCTGTTTCGCGGGGACATCTGATCTTTGCATCAAGCTATGTCCTGAAACCCTGAGGAAGGCTACCCTGGCCGGGGGATGTGGACAGTTACCTATCGAGTAAGGATGGTCCCCTTCTCGACAATCACCTTATATCTATATCCTATCCCAAAGTCCTTGTCAGCATAAAGGGTACCACTAAAAGTAACTACATCTCCGACCGAAGGCAGAGCACTAGATGTCACCACAAGGTCATAATTCCTCTTTTCTGGACTCCCTGATCCATCCTGCAGGTGGATCCAGTTCCTGTTCATGATCTTTGGAAGGGCCTTTATCACCTTACCTCGCACTACCACCTCCTTGTGGTTGAGTTCCTTCCTCTTTTTGTAGAGTTCGGCAATAGTGTAGGCATTAGGACCAGTAGCCTTTTTGACCTTTACTCTCTGCATGGGTGTAACCATACCCATGCCAAGATTTGCCGGGCAACCTCCCATATCTACTGAGAGACCCCTACAGACCCCGCCCAAATTCCCATTAGAGACTGGACCAGGAGAAAAAATGATCTTATTAAATGTACGGTTTAGGGTATTGCTGTGAAAATTGACCATCTCTGTACCCGGATTAAGGCTGACCTCTTCTCCCTTGGAGACCTGCATCTCAGGGAGAGCTACCCATGTCTTCTTCCCTCCCCTATCCAGCAATATATAGGTATATCCCCCGCTGTTCATAGTCTCTGCAACCCGACCAGAGAGGACAGAAACACTGCTGCCTACAGCAGGGGCCTGCATAGAGGCCCCCTTGTGGGAATTATTCTTGCTCTGGCAGGCAACCAAGCCAACTACAAACAAAGAGATCAAGAGGGTCCATAAAAATCTTCTTATCCCTATCTGTCTAATCATCTCAATATCACCTATCTCCTGAATAAAATTCTATTCAAGTCGCCATGGCCCCTGGTAAGTGTTCACACTCTCTCCTGTTGAACCGTTTAGTCGCCGGCCAGCAACAGCACCTTGGAGGGTTTCATGCGGATTAACAGGCAGAGTGCCATGATCTTTGCATCAAGCTGCCCCTGAAAAAAGCCTACTGCTGGCCGGGAGGATGTGGACAGTTATGCCACAACTCTACTTCTGTTGCACCCCAACCACCACCATCCCATCCTGCCAGATAAAAAGAGCGTACCTCTGGCAAGCGCCCCAAGATGGCATGGACAAGACGCCTGAGAGTGCCTGTTCCCTTGCCGTGGATTATGCGTACCTGAGTAATACCTCTATTCCTACACTCAGCAAGATATTCAGGGATCAGGTCCTTTACATCACGGGGATTGAATGTATGCAGGTCCAGGATACCATCGATTTCGAGTCTGACAGGGACCTTATTGTCACTATAACTATTCATCTGTTACGACTACAAGAAATCTATCCAATATTATATCTCAGAACTCTCTGCACTGCAATCATCCTGTCTTTCTTGAGTCTTTAGACAGAGCCAGGCCAAAATTTCCTGGCCAGATAGCTTGAATTACTAGACATAGTCGATTAAAATTACTAGTTATGTGCCCACGTCTTCTGTCTATTCCAGAGGCCGTGGTTTTTTCATGCATTATTGCCGTAGATAACGGAGACAGAGATGGCTATAAGGGCCGTTCGTGGATTTAAGGACATATTACCTCAAGAGATCAGGTCCTGGCACCGTATTGAAGACCTTGCATACGGCGTCTTCAATACCTTTGGGTTTAAAGAGATACGGATCCCCCTGGTAGAGAAGACAGAGGTATTTTCCAGAGGAATCGGAGAGTATACCGATATTGTAGAAAAGGAGATGTATACCTTTCCTGACAGAAAGGGCCTATCTCTGAGCCTAAGGCCAGAGGCAACGGCCGGGCTCCTGAGGGCAGTGAATGAACACAGACTCTATGCCCAGTCACCGATCTTGAAGCTCTTTACCATGGGTCCTATGTTTAGACATGAAAGGCCCCAAAAAGGCAGGCTTCGTCAATTCTATCAGATAGATGCAGAGCTCTTGGGCACAAAGGCCCCGCTCTCAGACCTGGAGGTCATCTGGATGGCCTGGGATATCATAGTACGGCTCGGGGTCAAAAACGTCCGGCTAGAGATCAACTCCCTGGGATGCCCAAGGTGTAGACCTGGATACAGAGATGCACTCAAGAGCTATCTTGAGAGCGTATTTCAGGACCTATGTCCAAACTGTCAGAGGAGAAGCAAGACCAATCCTCTGCGGGTCTTTGACTGTAAGGAAAAGAGCTGTAGAGAGATCATGAAGAACGCTCCTCTGATGAGGCAGTATCTCTGCCCTGAATGTACAGAGCATATAAATAAGGTCCTGGAATCCCTGGAGGTCCTGGATATCCCATTTGTCATAAACCCCTATCTGGTCAGGGGCCTTGATTACTATGTCATGACCACCTTTGAGATAGTATCTCCAGATCTGGGGGCACAGAGCACAGTGGCGGCCGGTGGCAGGTATGACGGTCTATTAAGGGACCTGGGGGGGCCAGACCTCCCTGGAGTAGGGATGGCTATAGGGGTAGATCGGCTCCTACTCCTGCTTGAAGCTGATGAAGAGACACTGCCTATTGATCTCTTTGTAGTGGCCCTGGGTCTAACTGCCAGGAAGAAGGTCATACCCTGGATAGGGACCTGGCGCCGTCATGGACTGAGGGTCCAGATGTCTTATGAAGACAGGGGCCTTAAGTCCCAGTTGAGACAGGCCAACAGACTGGGTGCCCACTATGTGCTTATCTTAGGAGAGGATGAGATCAAAGAAGAGAGACTGATAGTCAGAGACATGAAGACACATGACCAGCAAAAAATTCCCATTGATAATAATCTAATATCAGGTCTGGAGAACCTGATTGATATGTGAAGAGTTACAAAAATAGTCAACACAGATATGAGGCATCTTGAATGGATTCAATGAAAGGCCTGAAACGTACCCACGACTGCTATAGTCTTACAGAGACAGCCCTGGGTCAGGAAGTAGTACTTATGGGATGGGTGCTCAGACGCCGAGACCACGGAGGACTCATCTTTATAGACCTCCGTGACCGTAAGGGGATCACCCAGGTAGTGTTTGCCCCTGAGCTAGATCGCAAGTCCCACCAAAAGGCCCACAGTCTCAGGAGCGAATATGTAATTGCAGTAAAGGGCAAGATCCGAAGAAGGCCCAAAGGCATGGAAAACCCAAAGATAAAGACTGGTATGATAGAACTTGCATGTCAAGAGCTCCGCATACTGAATACCTCTGTGACCCCTGAATTCTCTCTCGACGAAGAGAGAGAGGTCTCTGAGGGGCTGAGGCTCAGATATCGCTATCTGGACCTCAGGAGACCTCATATGGTCAGAAATATCGTGCTCCGCCATAGGGTCTGCCAGGCCATGAGGTCCTATCTAAATGACCATGACTTCCTCGAGATCGAGACCCCTATGCTGACAAGGAGTACCCCAGAGGGTGCCAGGGACTATCTTGTCCCCAGCAGGGTAAACCCAGGCTGTTTTTATGCCCTGCCACAATCTCCTCAGCTGTATAAACAGATCCTGATGGTCTCTGGCCTCGATCGCTATTACCAGATAGTGAGATGCTTCAGAGACGAGGACCTGAGGGCCGACCGTCAGCCAGAGTTCACACAGCTCGACATAGAGATGTCCTTTGTGGAAGAAGACGACGTCATGGGACTGGTAGAAGGCCTGATGAGCTTTATCTTTAAAGAAGTACTGGGCTATAAAGTCGAGACCCCATTTCGAGTCCTGACCTATCAAGAGGCAATAGACCGCTTTGGGACCGATCGTCCAGATGTCCGTTTTGGCCTGGAACTCCGAGATATATCAGATATTGTAAGGGGATGCAGGCTGAAGCTCTTTAATAGGGTAGTCTCTGCCAGTGGAGTAGTAAAATCCATAAATGCAAAGGGTATGGGAGAACTCTCCAGAAAGGACCTGGATGACCTTACCAGGTTTGCTATGGACCTTGGGGCCAAGGGGCTTGCATGGGTAAAGATAAAGAGAGACGGCTCATGGCAGTCACCCATAGCAAAGTTCTTCTCTGATGCAGAGAGATCAGCAATAGCCCAGCAGGTAGATGCAACCCCTGGAGACATCCTCTTCTTTGGGGCAGATCAGAGGACCACGGTATGTAAGGTCCTGGGAGAACTCAGGCTGGAGCTTGCCAGGCGTGCCGGGCTCATACCTACAGAGGGCTTTAGCTTTATATGGGTCACTGATTTCCCCCTGGTAGAATATGACAGAGATGAGGGCAGATTTGTTGCCCTGCACCACCCATTTACATCTCCAAAGGAAGAAGACCTGGGCCTGCTCTCAACTGACCCTGCATCCGTGAGGTCCAGGGCCTACGACCTGGTCCTCAATGGAAATGAGGTAGGGGGAGGAAGTATCCGTATCCACCAGTCCTCTATACAGGAGGCTGTATTCAATACACTCTCCTTTTCCAGAGAGGAGGCCCAGGACAAATTCGGCTTCCTCCTTGAGGCCCTGGCGCATGGAGCCCCACCACATGGGGGCATTGCATTTGGACTGGATCGCCTGGTGATGATTATGGCAGGAAGAGACACAATAAGAGATGTCATAGCCTTTCCAAAGACGCAAAAGGCCCAGTGTCTCATGACCCATGCCCCGGCAAAGGTAAATATGGCCCAACTGGCCGAGCTCTATCTAAGGCCAGGATGGAAGACCTAGAGACGCTATAATCGTATAGAGAAATGTTAATCAAAAAGAAAATCAGTAGTTATAATTTATAATCTATAATCAAAAAGGAGTAATTATGGCAAAGTGGAATCCCGAACGCAGGTTATTGGATCATGAACACAGTGACCACTGGAAATACAGGCTGAGAGACGTCGCCCAGCCAAATCTCATGAGGAAGACCTGTCCCTATGATGAGGTCTGTAAAATTGACTTTGATCACAAGTATGTAATGCCCTCACCATGTGCCAATATGCTTATAACAGATACCACCTTTAGGGATGGTCAGCAGGCCCGACCTCCCTATACAGTAGAACAGATAGACACTATCTTTGACTTTCTGCACCGTATGGGTGGTCCAAAGGGGATAATACGTCAGTGTGAGTTCTTTCTGTATACCTCCAGGGATAAGGAGGCCGTGGACAGGTGCAGAGAAAAGGGATATGAATATCCAGAGATCACGGGCTGGATAAGGGCAAGGCCCGAAGACCTCAGACTCGTCAAGGAGATGGGATTAAAAGAGACTGGGATCCTCACGTCTGCCTCTGACTATCATATATTCTTAAAGTTCAAAAAGTCCAGGGGCCAGGTCATGGATGAATACCTCAGTATTGTTAAGGATGCCCTGGACATGGGAATACGTCCTCGTTGTCACTTTGAGGACATCACACGGGCAGACATATATGGATTCTGCGTGCCGTTTGCCATTGAACTCATGAAGTTGAGAGAAGAAAGTGGTATAGATATAAAGATCAGGCTGTGTGATACACTTGGTTATGGTGTTACCTATCCAGGTGCATGCCTTCCAAGGAGTGTCCCAAAACTGGTAAGGGCCATGATAGACGATGCAGGTGTGCCAGGGGAACTCCTTGAGTGGCACGGCCACAATGACTTTCACAAGGCAGTGATCAATGCCACTACTGCGTGGCTATATGGGTGTGAGGCCATAAATGGTACCTTGCTTGGCTTTGGTGAACGTACTGGCAATACCCCTATAGAGGCAGTCTTGATCGAGCGTATAGCATTGAGAGGGACAGATGATGGGATAGATACAAAGGCCATTACAGAGATGGCCAGATATTTTGAAAGAGAGCTCGGAGCACATATCCCCAAAAATTATCCCCTGGTCGGTGAGAACTTCAATGCAACCAGCGCTGGTATACACGCAGATGGTATCCTCAAAAATGAAGAGATTTATAACATATTTAACACCAAAAAGATCCTTGGAAGGCCAGTGTCGGTCATTATCTCTGACAAGTCAGGCTCTGCAGGCATTGCATACTGGATAAATGTACATCTAGATCTACCTAAAGAAAAGATGGTAGATAAACGCCATCCAGGAATAATACACATACACAAAGAGATAATGAGACAGTATGAGCAAGGCAGGGTTACCTCTATGTCCAATGAAGAGATGGGGATCCTTGCCAGGAAGTATCTACCAGAGCTCTTTACCTCTGAGTTTGAAGAGCTAAAGCTCAAGGCACACGAGCTGGCATTCCACCTGGTAGAAGATCTGATAGACCGTAGAGAGATAAAGTCTATGGATCCTGTGGCTGCAAGGCCTGTGTTTGAGCAGGTCCTTGAAGACAATCCCTTTATACAGTTCCTTTATGTAGTCGATGCAGATGGACACAAGATTACCCAAAACTTCACGCATATTGAAGATAGAGCAAAATATGCCAATTACCACCTAAATAGTGACTTCTCAGGGCGTTCCTGGTTTATCGAGCCCTTAAGAGACGGCAAGATCCATGTATCAGACTTCTATACGTCCAGGATCACAGGTGCCCTGTGTATTACTGTCTCAGGTCCAATCCGTAACGATGAAGATGAAATTGTAGGTATCCTGGGAATAGATCTTCGGTTTGAGGAGCTCGCCAAGATAGAAGAAGAGGTCGAAAATTGACTCCATTAATAAGAACTCAGTCCAGCCAGCAGACCACAGGATATATCGTGTGATAGTAGTGCTGGTTGAACCATAGAAAGAGAGAGGGACAGAGTTTAGATGGATAAGGTAAGAATCGCCATTGCAGGTATCGGTAACTGTGCAAGTTCACTAATACAGGGGATCGAATATTACAGGCACGGTGATAAGAAGGAGGCTATAGGTTCCCTGCACTGGGATATTGGTGGCTATAGACCTGGAGATATCGAGGTAGTGGCGGCCTTTGATATTGACAAGAGAAAGGTAGGTAAAGACATATCAGAGGCCATCTTTCAACTCCCTAACTGTACCAAGACAATATATAGAGATGTACCCCAAAAGGGAGTGGTCGTTAGGATGGGCCAGGTCCTGGATGGCTTTGCAGACCACATGAAGAATTACGACGAGAAATATACCTTTCTCCTATCTGAAGAGAAGGAGGCAAGCAAGGAAGAGATAGTAAAGACCTTAAGGGAATCTGGTGCTGATATGCTCTTGAACTACCTGCCCGTAGGCTCTGAAAAGGCCGTCAAATTTTATGCAGAATGTGCCCTGGAGGCAGGGGTGGGGTTTCTAAACAATATGCCGGTCTTTATTGCCAGTGATCCGGAGTGGGGAAGGCGTTTTGAAGAAAAGAACATACCCATCATTGGCGACGATGTGAAGTCACAGCTCGGTGCCACTATTGTACACAGGGTACTCACCAATCTGTTCAAGAGCAGGGGAGTAAAATTGGAAAGGACCTATCAATTGAATACAGGCGGCAACACAGACTTCCTGAACATGCTCGACAGGAAGCGTCTGGTCTCCAAAAAGGAATCCAAGACAGAATCTGTACAGTCCCAACTGGGTGAGGAACGGCTGGACGATGAAGATATACACATTGGGCCCAGTGACTGGGTGGCATGGCAAAAAGACAACAAGATATGCTTTATCCGTATGGAGGGCAAGCTCTTTGGCGATATCCCTATGAATCTAGAGCTGCGTCTGTCTGTAGAAGACTCTCCCAATTCTGGTGGTGTTGTCATTGATGCCATCAGGTGTTGCAAACTGGCCCTTGACCGTGGCAAGGGAGGTATCCTGTACTCTCCATCGGCCTACTTTATGAAGCATCCTCCCAGACAGTTTACAGATGCAGAGGCCTATAAGATGACCGAAGAGTTCATCGCAGGGATCAGAGATGCCTGAAGTCAGGCTGCAGGGGAGGGAGGCCATTTAACCTGAAGACCTCGCCTAAATGGACCAGGTCCTCAAGGACTGAGAGGGGCTCTATCCGAAAGAGGTGGACACACCGTATATCTATTGCCCTGATCTTTCCAGGTCCATATCCTGTAGGGATGTCTAATCTTGGTCTTCAGTCGGTCTATGCAGGCCTCAATGCCTGTGACCGCGTAGTGGCCGAGAGGTTCTTTGTGCCAGGGGAGAGATACAGAGAGTCAAACAACCATCTTCCCTGGCTCTCTGAAGAGTCCAGGAGGCCATTGAGGGACTTTGACCTCATAGTCTTTTCAATAAGCTTTGAGTCTGACTATCAAAATGTAATAAAGGCCCTGGATGCAGCAGGACTTTCTCTCAGAGCAAAGGGCCGTAGGGACCAGGAACCAATTGTCCTGGCCGGTGGCATTGCCACTCAGATTAATCCTGAACCAATTGCCCCGTTTGTAGATGCCTTTCTGCTCGGCGACCTTGAGGCCATTGAAGGACCTCTTATATCCTGTCTGCATGAGCTCACAGATCAGGGCCTCTCAAGGCCTGAAAGGCTGAGACGTCTCGCAGATACTGTCCCAGGCGTCTATATCCCGAGTGAATATAGACCTCTCTATGACACTTCAGGGGACCTGATCGGCTGGGACCAAGAGGGAGACCTTACCCTTCCGGTCCTACCTGCCATCTTTATACCAAGACCTGGGTCTCTGCTCCCTCCTGTCCCACATACCCGGATCCTCAGCCCAGATTCTACCTTTTCTAACATGTTCTTGATGGAACTCGTCAGGGGTTGTGGAAAGGGCTGTAGATTCTGTGCTGCAGGATTTGTATACCGTCCACCCAGGAGGTGGCCACTTGAATGCATCAATGCGGCACTGGAAGAGCTCAAAGGCACAGACAGGATAGGTCTAGTCGGTCTTGAGTTTCTCAGGAGGAAGGACCTGGAGAGGCTATGTGTAAGGCTCCTGGATAGGGGTCTGAGGCTTGCCTTCTCATCCCTCAGGGCCGATGATATTACCCAAGACTTTGTCCGTCTCCTGAGGGCATCAGATACCAAGGTAGCAACTATTGCTCCAGAGGCAGGATCTCAGCGTATGAGAGACATCATCAACAAGAACTTAGATGAGGACGCAATCCTGGGTGCAGCAGAGATGCTCGTGTCAGGTGGCATACCAAATCTGAAGCTCTACTTTATGCTCGGGCTGCCTACAGAGACCGATGAAGATGTCGAGGATATCACAGGACTGGTCGATAAAATCCAGCATACCATCAGGCCAATCGGTCGTTCAAGGAGACACCTGGGTATTATAACAGTATCTGTAACCAGCTTTGTGCCAAAGGCATGGACGCCTATGCAGTGGGCATCGGCCGCAGAGGAATCTGTGTTGCGACACAGGAGACAGATATTACAGAGGGCCCTGCACCATATACCAAACGTGAGGCTGAGGCTGGACTCAGTACGTGAGGCCAGATTCCAGGCCATAGTGAGCAGGGGAGACAGGAGACTGGCACCTGTCCTAGAGGCAATAGCGCTTAGAGGAATTAACTGGAGACAGGCCATAAGAGAGGCCAGACTCTCAGAGGATATGTTTTGCAGGACACGGGACCTGGATGCACCTCTTCCCTGGGAGGTCTTAAGACACAGGGTACAAAGGAGATACCTGGAGGCAGAATGGAAGAGGGCAATTGCTGCAGACAGGGTATGAATGGTTACGTCAAGAGTCTAACCCTGACCCCAATGCCCTACACTTCTGCAATATGAAATCCCGAAAGGCACTGGCAAGAGGTGAGGGGGTCCTGTGACTATGCCAGACGAGATAGAACTGCCTGTGGAGTTCTATTCCCTCCAGGCCAGAGGCGTAGAGGAGGCCATATTTCAGGTCATCTTCTACGGCCCGTCGTGAGATAATAGAACACCCAAGCCCAGCCTTGACTGCCTGGCGGACTGCCTCTGTACTCCCTATCTCGGCCACGATATGGAGGTCTTTGATCTGTATGTTGCCTGCTGCCTTCAGGGCATTTTCTGCAGCAAGACGCGTACCTGAGCCCTTCTCTCTCACGATGAGAGGCTCTGATACAAGATCGTCCAGGCCTATCTGCTCACGACCTGCAAATGGGTGGCCTGGAGGCACAATCAGGACCATCTCCTCGTGGAAGCAGGGCTCAAATCTGAGTCCTGTCTTTGGAATTACTGCCCCTACCATCCCAAGTTCCAGATCACTATCGGCAACAGCCATAGTGATTGCGGCCGTATCTGCTATACGTAATATCACCTGGACATCGGGACGACTGGCCTTGAACTGGCTGATCAGGGCCGGGAGGATATACTGTCCAGGGATATTGCTCCCCCCAAGGTTCAGGCTGCCCTTTTTCTCTCCTAAAAACAGGGCCATCTCTCGCTCAGCCTGTGAACTAAGCTTCAGTATCTGACGTACAAATGGATAGAAAAATTCACCTGCCCTGGTAGGAATGACCTTCCTCCCACCTCGATCAAATAACTGGACACCCAGGGCCTCTTCCAGTTCCCGGATATGACCACTGACTGTCGGTTGTGTGAGATATATCTTCTGGGCTGCACGACTGAAACTGCGATTTTCCCATACAGCCATAAAGACCTGGAGCTGACGAATGTCTATCATGAGACCCCCAAAAGCACTCTGGCAAGATAATCAGTCTCCTGGCAAGGGCTCAGGTTCACCCAGCATCCTGGCAAGACCTACTATGCGGGAGGTATGTTCCAGGCACTCCATAAGATTAAAGGCCTCCCAGAGACTCGCCCCCCTGGTGACAGCACCATGGTGGGCAAGGATCTGGACTGGCCCCTGGTGTAAGGCCTTTGCTACTGCCTGTGCCAGTGCCTCTGTACCTGGCCCTTCAAAGGGGACAATACTCACCTTTCCCAAGAGAAGTCTGGATTCTATCAGAAAATGGGACGATGGCCAATGGCCTGACAGGCTGAGGGCCAGGGTCCATGGCGGATGGGTATGCACTACTGCCATGGCCTTTGGATCCCCTTGATAGATTGCCATATGCATGGCCAGCTCTGAAGAGGGCCTGCCATATCCCTCTAGGACATGCCCTTCTGGATCTATTATGATCAGGTCTGTCCTGTCCAAAAGACCCTTGTGCATCCCGCTAGGAGTTACAAGGATATTCCCATCAGATAGACGGGCACTCACATTTCCATCTGTAGCGGCAATCAGGCCCCTGTCATAGAGTCGCCTACATACCTCTATCATCTGGGACCGAAGTCTGTCTTTGCCCAAGGTATTCAATCGCTGAACTCCCTGGTCCTGGTGACCTCTTTCTTGATCCTGTCCAGGATAGATGCCATGGCCTGAATCACGTCCTCTCTGGTATCCCCAGCAATCCCAAGAAACATGATATCCTCTCCCACATAGAGCCTTCCCTCACGAATTTCGGCCTCTACTGCCTTGATCCCCACGAGTCTACGTGCATCGGCCAGTATCTGAGACAACCTCTCCCGATCCACTCTGACCTCTATAGATGTTACTGGTCCCCCACTCCTGCTGGAACCCCGCACAACACCATCGTGTACCAGGATCATGCCTGCCTCACCATGCAGGCCCTCTTTTATTTTAGTCACAAATGCAGATAGATCCACTGATTTATCTCTTTCAATACAAAATTAAAATTTATATCACGCAAAGTCGCCAAGGCGCAAAGTTTTTTAATAACAATAGATTGCTCTGCGAGCTTTGCGCCTTTGCGTAAAAAAAGACTTTTGCGGGGACATTAAAAATAACTCATCTTATTGAAACTTGCTCCAAATCTTGTATAGTTCTGTCTATCCTGATCTTAAATTAAAAGATTAGAACCCAAATTGTATCCAGATGGAGGATGACAATGCCTATTCATGAATTCAAGTGCCTAAACTGTGACTATACCTTTGAACTCCTCATTATGAGCAAGGATGAGATGGAATCGGTCCGCTGCCCTAAGTGCCAGAGTCCAGATGTCGCCAGGCTCATGAGCGCAGGCAACATTATAAGTAAGGGGGCAAAGAGAGTATCCCAATCTCACAGTGGTGTAGAACACCACAAATGTAAGTGTGGGACCTGTGCCACAGTCACCTTACCAGGATACGAAAGATAGAGAGACATCAAAATACTGCAGTCTGCCTACGTCTCTTCTGTTCATAGAATATCCTGCCAGTACCAGCTGGTATAATCCTTCCCATAATCACATTTTCTTTTAGACCCCTCAGGTAATCCACTCTGCCTGCTATAGAGGCCTCTGTCAAGACCTTGGTGGTCTCCTGGAAGGATGCCGCTGATATAAAGCTGTCTGTAGACAGAGATGCCCTGGTAATGCCAAGGAGCATGGGTTCAGCCGTAGCAGGCTCGCCTCCCTCTGCCAGTATCTTTTCATTTTCCTTCTCAAACTGGCGACGCTCTACCTGCTCTCCCAGCATAAAGGTACTGTCTCCAACCGCAGTGATCTTTACCTTGCGCAGCATCTGCCGCACTATTGCCTCGATGTGTTTGTCATTGATCTTGACTCCCTGAAGCCTGTATACCTCCTGGATCTCATCTACCATATATCGGGCAAGGTCCTTTATGCCCTTCACCCTCAAGTAATCATGGGGATCAATGACCCCATCCATCAGAGGCTCACCGGCCCGGACATAATCCCCTTCATGGACATTTATGTGCTTGTCCCTGGGGACTAAGTACTCCTTTGGTTCACCATACTCTGGGGTGATTATGATCCGCCTCTTGTTCTTGACATCCTTGCCAAAGGAGACCTCTCCGTCAATCTCTGTGATGATGGCGTATTCCTTGGGCTTTCTCACCTCAAAGAGTTCAGCGACCCTTGGGAGACCCCCTGTGATGTCCTTGGTCTTGGTAGTCTCTCTGGGGATCTTGGCCAGAGGTTCTCCTGCCTCTACCCTATCTCCCTCATTGACAGTAATGATGGCCCAGACTGGGAGCAGATAGCGGGCCTCACCCCTGCCTTCCTCGAGCTTTAATGTACGTCCCCTTGCATCCTTTATGGAGATCCTGGGCCGGTAGTCTGCTGCCTGGTGCTGTATCACCACCCTACTCGATTTTCCAGTGACAGGATCCACCTTCTCTTGTACAGTAACATTCTCTATGAGGTCTCCGAATTTGACTATTCCTGAGACCTCTGTAAGGATCGGGATGGTAAATGGATCCCATTGGGCCAGCTTCTGGCCGGCCTCTACCTCCTGACCCTCCTCTACCATCAGTTCGGCCCCATATATCACTGGAAAACGTTCCATATCACGTCCATCTCGACCTACAATCACTATCTCGCCATTCCGGTTTAACACTACCAGTCGACCAGCAGGGTTACGCACGGCATTCAGCCTCTCAAACTTTATCCTGCCATTTCCCCTGCATCGGATCTCTGCCTGTTCCACCTTACCACTTGCAGTGCCACCGATATGAAAGGTCCGCATGGTAAGCTGTGTGCCTGGCTCACCAATAGACTCCGCCGCTATTATGCCAATAGTCTCTCCCTTAGATACTATACCTCCACGGGCAAGGTCTCTTCCATAGCACTTGGCACAGACACCATGAGAAGACCTGCATGTCAGCACTGACCGGATCTCTACCTTGGAGATACCTGCCTTCTCAATCTTGGCGACCCCTTCTTCATCGATCTCTTCCCCTCCCTTGACAAGGACCTCTCCTGTTACTGGATCTGTTATATCCGATAGGGCCACTCGTCCAAGGATGCGCTCCCCAAGACGCTGGACTATCTCACCACCTTCCATAAGGTGGCCCATCTCTATGCCGTCGATAGTCCCACAGTCCTCTTCAGTAATAGTCTCATCCTGGGCCACATCAACAAGACGACGTGTGAGATAACCCGCATTGGCGGTCTTAAGGGCTGTATCAGCCAGACCCTTCCTGGCCCCATGGGTAGATATAAAATACTCCAATACACTCAGGCCCTCACGGAAATTTGCCTGGATAGGTGTCTCAATGATCTCACCTGATGGCTTGGCCATGAGACCGCGCATACCTGCCAGTTGCCTGATCTGGTCTTTACTGCCCCTGGCACCAGAGTCAGCCATGACAAAGATGGGGTTGAAACTGGGAGTAGATATTACCTCTCCATCAGGTGTACGGATGTACTCTACTGAAATGCCCTCCATCATCTGCTCTGCCACCTCCTCAGTGGCCCTGGTCCAGATATCTACTACCTTGTTATATTCTTCCCCACCAGTTATCAGGCCCTCAGAGTACTGACGTTTGACCTCTGATACCTCATCCTGGGCCTTGCTGAGGATATCCTCCTTATTTGTAGGCACCAGCATGTGATTTATGCCAATAGAGATCCCAGAGAGCGTGGCAAAGCGATATCCCATATCCTTGAGACGGTCTACCAGGATCACTGTCTTCTTTGCCCCGGCCAGGCGGTAACTCTTATCAATGAGCATGGCTATGTCCTTCTTGCGCATGACCTTATTGACAGTAGAAAAGGGGACCTCATCAGGCAGGATCTCTGAGAGTATCACCCGGCCTACAGTGGTCTCAACCCGTTCACCTCCCAGCCTTACTTTTATCTTGGCCTGTAGATGGACTACACCTGCCTCCCAGGCATGCAATACCTCTTCTTTAGATGCAAATACCTTACCTTCACCCCTGGCAAAGGGCCTCTCTCTGGTCATGCAATATATACCAAGGACTATATCCTGAGTGGCTATAATTATGGGCTCTCCATGGGCAGGAGAACGCATATTGTTAGTGGACATCATCAGTATCCTGGCCTCTGCCTGTGCCTCTACTGACAGAGGGACATGGACTGCGATCTGGTCGCCATCGAAGTCGGCATTGTAGGCAACGCATACCAAGGGATGGAGCTGTATGGCCTTACCCTCAATAAGTATGGGTTCAAAGGCCTGGATCCCCAGACGGTGCAGGGTAGGAGCACGGTTCAAGAGGACAGGATGTTCCTTTACCACCTCATCAAGGGCATCCCACACCTCTGGCAGTTCCTTCTCTACCATCTTTTTTGCGCTCTTTATTGTGGTGACAAATCCCTTGTCTTCAAGTTTGTTATAGATAAAGGGCTTAAAGAGCTCAATGGCCATCCGCTTTGGCAGACCACACTGGTGAAGTCTGAGTTTTGGGCCCACCACAATGACCGAACGGCCTGAGTAATCTACCCTCTTCCCAAGTAGATTCTGACGGAATCTACCCTGCTTGCCCTTCAGCATATCTGACAGAGACTTCAGGGGACGCTTGTTTGGCCTTGTAACCACCCTACCCCTACGACCATTGTCAAAGAGGACATCTACTGCCTCCTGGAGCATCCTCTTCTCATTGCGAATGATGATCTCAGGGGCATCCAGGTCCTGGAGCTTCTTGAGCCGATTATTTCGATTGATGACCCTGCGATAGAGGTCATTGAGGTCTGATGTGGCAAATCGTCCCCCATCTAATGGGACTAGAGGACGCAGATCTGGCGGGAGGACTGGAATGACGGTCAGGATCATCCATTCAGGTCTGTTGCCTGAACCACGAAATGCCTCTACTACCCTGAGGCGTTTCCCAAGCTTTTTTCTTTTGGCCTCTGAACGGGTCTTCAGCATATCTTCACGCAGTTCTCTGGACAGGAGATCCAGATCGATGTTCTTTAAGAGATAGTGGATTGCCTCTGCCCCTATGCCTGCCTCAAACCTGTCACCAAACTGCTCCAGGTTTTTATTATAGGCCTCCTCAGACATGAGGGTACCTACTGGGATCTCAGGCATCTCTGACCTGATCACTATGTGTGACTCAAAGTACAGGACCCTCTCAAGTTCCTTCAGAGTCAGATCCAAGAGTGCACCAATCTTACTGGGCAGGCTCTTTAAAAACCATATATGGGCTACTGGGGCTGCCAGGGCTATATGTGCCATCCGTTCACGCCTGACCTTTGACTGGATGACCTCAACTCCGCACTTTTCACACACGATACCCCGGTGCTTCATGCGTTTATACTTCCCACACAGGCACTCATAGTCCTTTACCGGACCAAAAATTCTGGCACAAAAGAGGCCATCCCGTTCTGGCTTAAAGGTCCTGTAGTTAATGGTCTCTGGCTGCTTTACCTCTCCATGAGACCTCTCAAGGATCTTTTCTGGAGAGGCCAGAGAGATCCTGACCGCCTTGAAGCTTAAAGGGTCTTTAGGCGATGTAAAGAGAGAAAGAAGATCATTCATGCAATAACCTCCAGTAATACCTATTCTAATAGCTCTATATCCATACACAGGCCCTGAAGCTCTTTCACCAGGACATTAAAGGACTCGGGAAGGCCTGCCTCCAGGAAATTGTTGCCCTTTACGATCTTTTCATACATCCTGGACCTCCCTGCCACATCGTCGGACTTGACTGTCAAAAACTCCTGTAGTGAATAGGCAGCACCATATGCCTCCATGGCCCAGACCTCCATCTCGCCCAGACGCTGCCCCCCAAATTGGGCCTTTCCTCCAAGGGGCTGCTGAGTAACCAGGGAATACGGGCCAGTAGACCTGGCATGTATCTTGTCGTCTACCAGGTGGTGGAGTTTGAGTACATACATGACTCCGACTGTGACCGGCTGAGAAAAGGGCTCTCCTGTATAGCCATCGTAGAGGATCGCCTCACCAAGTTCTGATTGCCCTGAATCCACCAGGAGCTTGCGGATCTTCTCCTCTTTTACCCCATCAAATACAGGGGTGGCGACTGGTATGCCCTTCTCAAGACTGATGGCAAGATCCCTTATCTGTGCATCATCCATATCGCCTATCAGGACATCTAATTCCTCTTTCGAATAGATGCTGGACAACTTCTTTCTGAGCATGTCAATCTGATAGTCCCTTGCCAGCCTCGCAAGTTGCTTTCCAAAATTCTTTGCGGCCCAACCCAAATGTGTCTCCAAGAGCTGGCCTACATTCATCCGTGAAGGCACCCCCAAGGGATTCAGGATCACGTCAACCGGGGTCCCATCTTCAAAATATGGCATATCTTCTACAGGCACAATTGTAGAAACCACCCCTTTATTCCCGTGGCGACCGGACATCTTATCGCCTACAGAGAGCTTTCTCTTCATTGCCACACAGACCCTGACCATCTTGATCACCCCAGGCGCAAGCTCATCTCCCTTCTTGAGACGTTCAATCCTGTCCTCAAAGTACTTGGTTATACGTTCTACCTCTGTTTCATACCAGGACAACAGGTCGGTCACTGCAGGGACTAACTGCCTGTGTCCCTCTAACATGAGGTCTTTCAGACGATGGACAGGTATCTTTTGAAGTACCTCGTCGGTGATGACCTGACCGGCCGCCAACAGGACATTGCCCCTGGTATCTTTTATGGAGACTGCGGCCTTCTGCCCATTCAGGTAATTCCCCAACTTTTTGAGTACACTCCGACGGATTACACTGATCTCATCTCCCTGGTCCTTGAGTATACGTGCCACCTCAAGGTCCTCGATGGCCTGGGTCCGCTTGTCTTTTTCCACACCCTTGCGACAAAATACCCTGACGTCTACCACCACACCCTGACATCCTGGGGGAACCCTGAGAGATGTATCCTTTACGTCTCCTGCCTTCTCCCCAAAGATGGCCCGAAGGAGCTTTTCTTCAGGGGTAAGCTGGGTCTCTCCTTTGGGTGTGACCTTACCTACCAGTATATCTCCTGCCTTGACCTCGGCCCCTATACGTATAATGCCACTATCGTCCAGGTCCTTGAGGGCATCTTCTCCCATATTGGGTATATCCCGGGTTATCTCCTCTCTGCCCAGTTTTGTGTCCCTGGCCTCTACCTCAAATTCCTCTACATGTACTGAGGTAAAGATGTCCTCTTTGACCAGGCGTTCACTCACGATTACCGCGTCTTCAAAGTTGTAGCCCCTCCAGGGCATAAAGGCCACCACAACATTCTTGCCCAGGGCCAGTTCTCCCTGGCTGGTAGAGGCGCCATCTGCCAGGACCTCCCCCTTTCTGATCCTCTGTCCAGGTAACACCAGGGGCCTTTGGTTGAGTGTAGTAGTCTGATTGGACTTCTGATATTTGGTGAATTTATAGATCTTGACCTCTACAGGCAGATTCTGGGCCTCATCCTCATCGTAGCCCACTACCAGGCGCGTTGCATCTACGTCTTCTACCCAACCATCTCTCTCTGCCACTACAGTCACTCCTGAGTCTATGGCCACAGTCCTCTCCATTCCAGTGCCTACAAGCGGTGCCTCTGAAACCAGTAGGGGGACTGCCTGACGCTGCATGTTAGACCCCATCAAGGCCCTATTTGCATCATCATTCTCCAAAAATGGTATAAGACTTGCGGAGACACTGACCAGTTGATTAGGTGCCACATCTATGGCAGTAATCTCTTCTGCCGGGACGATGACAAATTCACCTGCCCTCCTGGCCCCAATGGTATCATTAATTATATAGCCATCTTCATCTAAATCTATCTTTGCCTGGGCAATAGTCTCCTTTTCCTCTTCGATAGCAGTCATATACCTTACTTCCCCTGTGACCTTCCGATCCCTGACTATACGGTAAGGGGTCTCGATAAAACCATACCTGTTTACAGTAGCAAAGGTACTCAGAGAGACTATCAGCCCGATATTTGGACCTTCAGGCGTCTCAATAGGGCATATCCTGCCATAATGTGTAGGATGCACATCCCGCACCTCAAAACCGGCCCTCTCCCTGGACAGACCACCTGGTCCAAGGGCAGATAACCTGCGCTTATGCGTAATCTCAGACAGGGGATTGGTCTGATCCATAAACTGTGAGAGCTGACTGGAGCCAAAGAATTCCTTTAAGACAGAAGTGACAGGCTTTGGATTAATCAGGTCATTAGGCATGAGTGTCTCGATTTCCTGGAGGGTCATCCTCTCCTTGATAGACCTCTCCATCCGTACCAGGCCTATCCTGTACTGATTCTCTATGAGTTCCCCGACTGACCTGACTCGACGGTTGCCCAGATGATCTATATCATCTATCTGCCCCTGCCTATCCTTCAGGCGGACCAATTCCCTTACAGTCTCCAAGATATCTTCAGGGGTAAGGACCCTTGTGGAAAGAGGCGTATCCAGACCCAGTCTCTGATTGATCTTATAGCGGCCTACCTCTGAAAGGTCATAGGTACTGGGATTAAAAAACAGGGAATCAAAGAACTTTTCGGCCACCTCGAGTATCAGGGGACTGCTGGGACGAAGCCTGCGATATATATCTATAACGGCCTCTTCCTGGGTCTGCGTCTTGTCCAGGAGCAATGTATCTCTTATAGAAGAACTGACCTTAACGCCATCAATAAACAGGGTCTGTATCTCTGGGATAGCCTTTTCCCTCAAGAGCCCCAGGTCCTCTTTAGTGATAGAAGAGTTCCCTGGGATTAATACCTCCCCTGTATCAGGATCTACTATATCATGGGCTATAACCTGCCCAATGATATCCTCTTCTTCAACAGGTACCCTGGATATACCCAGTTCCTCAAATTTCTTCATCATGGTTCGAGAAAACTTGCGGTTCTTACGGAGAAGGACATCACCTGTATTGGGATCCACTACATCCAGTGTGGCCTTCTGACCTACCATAGTCTCTGGATTCACCTTCCGATAGAGGAGGTTGCCATCGATTATATAGGTATCCTGGTCGTAGAAAATACCCAGAAGGTCTTCAGTGCTGTAACCCAGGGCCTTCAGTAATACTGTTACAGGAAATTTCCGTCTGCGATCTATACGTATGTATAAGATGTCTTTGGGATCAAATTCCAGATCAATCCAGGAACCCCGTACAGGGATAACCCGGGCAGAATAAAGTAATTTTCCACTGGCATGTGTCTTTCCCTGGTCATGGTCAAAAAAGACCCCGGGTGACCTCTGGAGCTGGCTGACCACCACTCTCTCTGTACCGTTAATGATAAAGGTACCTGTCTCGGTCATGAGAGGAATTGTGCCAAAATAGATCTGCTGTTCCTTGATATCACGTATACTCTGGGCCCCGCTATCTCTATCTACATCGTAAGAGAGAAGCCGCGCCACTATCTTTACTGAGGCCTCATAGGTTATCCCACGGGAAATGCATTCCTCTTCAGAGTACTTGGGCTCACCAATGCTATATTGGACAAATTCAAGAGAAGATGCACCAGTGAAATCCGTTATCGGAAAGACACTTTGAAATGCTGCCTGAAGCCCTACATCCTCTCTGGCCTCTGGAGCTATATCCTTCTGCATAAACTTGTCATAAGAAGACCGCTGCATCTCAATCAGGTATGGGATATCGACAACCTTCTTTGCAGTACCAAAGTTTTTCCTCAATTGAAATGCCTGAATCTTTGTCATAGAGTAATGCCTCGAGTAATTTTTGGCAGGTTGACCTTATAGGATAGGTAAGGCCGCCTGCAGGATCTGGCCTACAGGCGGCTCAAGGGAATTATTTTATTACTTTATTTCTACTTTTGCACCGACCTTTTCGATCTGATCCTTGATCTTTTCGGCCTCCTCCTTGGAAATACCTTCCTTAATGGGCTTGGGAGCGCTCTCGACCAGGTCTTTTGCCTCTTTTAGCCCCAGACCTGTTATTGCCCTTACCTCTTTAATCACCTTGATCTTCTGGGCACCAAATTCCACTAAGACGACATCAAATTCTGTCTTCTCCTCTTCAGGAGCGCCACCTTCGGCACCAGGAGCAGCACCAGGAGCAGCCACTGCAACTGGCGCTGCAGCGCTTACACCAAATTTCTCCTCCAGCTCCTTGATGAACTCAGATAGCTCAAGTACTGTCATATTAGATATAAATTCAATTACTTCCTCCTTGGTAACAGCCATATCGATCTCCTTATTAAATATCTACAGACCCATAGGGGTCAGGTGAATTACAGTGAAGAAATTAAAATCGCCTATGTCTATTCTTTATCCCTTTTGCTCTTCAATGGCCCTCAATGCATAGAGAAACTTTCTGGGTACAGCGGACAAGACCCGAACAAGACCTGTAGGAACTGCAACAAGGACCAAAAGCATCTGGGCGATAAGGACCTCACGGCTCGGCAATTCAGACAAGGTCTCAATCTGGGCAAGGTCTATTGGCTGCCCATTCAAGACGCCTCTGCGTAGCTCAATAGACTCATTCTCCCTTGCAAACTTTACCAGGACCTTGGCTGCAGCTACCGGGTCTTCAAAGGCAAATACTATGGCATTAGGACCCAAAAAATAGTCTGAAAGCACCTCGGCCGGGGTGCCCTGTATGGCCCTCCTGAAAAAGGTGTTCTTTGACACCTTTAACTCGGCACCACATTCTCTGAGCCTCTTTCTAAGCTCATTGGCATCTGCAACGTCAAGACCAGAGAACCGAGCCATAATCACGGCCATAGACCTGGAAAATTTCTCGTGGAGTCCCCTTACCAGGGCCTCCTTTTCTTTAAACTTTAAAGCCAAATTTATCCCCCCTTTCTACCAAAGGCAGCTATTTTTACTACCAAAGGCAGAGGCCTCACCTATCTCGGTAGGTAGAGCTGAGCGCCAAACCAGCTCTATTAAACACTGAAGGTGTACCTACTGTCTTTGACTAATGAGTTATAGTTTCGCTGAAAATGCCCCATCTGTCATTCCCTGGAAGGACTTTCAATAGCGAAATTTTTCTATAGGGTAATCAGTTATGGAAATATCTTACAGACCTTGTGTTCAGGCAGCACTTCCTCTAACCTCAGCAGGATCTACCTTCACTCCAGGCCCCATAGTAGTTGATAGGGCAACACCCCGGACATAGGCCCCCTTACTTGTGGCAGGCTTTAAGCGCAATACTGCATCGGCAAAGGCCATAAAATTCTCTCTGATCTTGTCCTGGCCAAAGGAGACTCTACCCAGAGGGGCATGGATAACTCCTCCCCTGTCTACACGGAAGTCCACTTTCCCTGCCTTTATATCTCTGACTGCCCTTGCCACTTCAAAGGTGATAGTGCCTGTCTTGGCATTTGGCATCATGCCCCTTGGACCAAGGATCTTTCCTATCCTACCTACCATTGACATCATATCAGGGGTAGAGACCACTTTATCAAACTCGAGCCAACCAGACTGTATCCTTTCTATTGCATCTTCTGCCCCAATATAGTCAGCTCCGGCCTCTTCAGCCTCCCTGGCCTTTTCTCCCTTGGCAATAACCAGGACCCTTTGAGTACGTCCGGTCCCATGTGGAAGGACTACTGATCCTCTCACATTTTGGTCTGCCTTTCTGGGATCAAGCCCCATAACCATGGCTACATCCACGCTCTCATCAAACTTGGCATAGTGAGTAGCAATTACAGTCGTTATTGCCTCATCCAGGCTATACTTCTTGCCAGTATCAATCTTTGTCTTTACTTCACGATATTTTTTGCCGTGACTCGCCATAATATGTCCCCTAACCAGAGATCTCTATGCCCATGCTGCGGGCAGTGCCAGCAATAGAACGTATAGCTGCGCCTAAATCCCTGGCAGTCAGATCTGGCATCTTCATCTTTGCGATCTCTTCTACCTGTTCTCTTGTGACCTTACCAACTCTATCCCGATTAGGAATTCCAGAGCCCTTCTCAACACCGGCCGCCTTTTTGAGTAAGACGGCTGCTGGCGGTGTCTTCAGGACAAAACTAAAGGACCTGTCTACATAGACGGTTATGACCACTGGAATGATCATTCCCATCTGATCTTGGGTCTTGGCATTAAAGGCCTTTACAAATTCCATGATATTGACCCCATGCTGACCCAAGGCAGGCCCTACAGGAGGAGATGGATTTGCCTGTCCTGCTGGGATCTGGAGTTTAATATACGATAAAATCTTTTTGGCCATAGTTTCTCCTTTTGGTATTTAGCCAGTCTTTTGCACGTGTTGAAACTCTAGCTCAACAGATGTCGACCTCCCAAAAATAGAGACAAGTACCCGAATCTTGCCCTTTTCTGGTCTGACTTCATCTACCACCCCGGTAAAGTTGGCAAAGGGTCCATCTGTAACTGTCACATGATCGCCCTTTTCATAGCTATGCTTAGGTATAGGAGTAAGCCTCCGCTCTTCCATCTGATGGATTATCTTCTCAGCATCTTTGTCTGGAAGAGGAACCGGATTCTGTAGACTACTGATAAAACCAGTTACCTTAGGGGTATCCTGGACCAAGTGCCATGTATAGTCATTGAGTTCCATATGGACCAGTATATAGCCTGGGAAGACCTTCCTGGATGAGGTACGCTTCTCTCCCTTGAAGACCTCTACCACCTTCTCTGTAGGGACCACCACTTCAGAGAAATATTTCTCCATACCATGCTGTCTGATCCTCTCTTCCAGCGATAGCTTGACCTTATTCTCAAATCCAGAATAGGTATGTACAATATACCATTTATGTTTCATAAGAAAATTTTATTAAAGACATCTCCAGTGAGACTATCAATAAATAAAGAGACTGACAAGCTTTGTCAGAGAGATATCTACTATGCCTAAGTAGGCAACAAAGAAAAAGGTAATTGCCAGGACAGCACTAGTCATAGCTATTATCTCCTTCTTAGAAGGCCAGGTCACCTTATAAAACTCGACCCTGACCTCTCTGAGGAAAGACCTGACCCTCTCTACATAGCCTTTAACCTTATTAGATAGGGCCATACTGGTCTCTATCTTTTCACTGACCTGTCTGGAAGACACCTGATCTTTGGCAGGCTCGACCCTATCTCTTGCCACAGATGGGGTCTTATTCCTCTTCTGGGCCCTTTTTTTCCTCTTTCTCGACACCCAATTTCACCTGATTTAAACCAATGATAGATATGGCAGGCCAGGAGGGAGTCGAACCCCCAACTCCCGGATTTGGAGTCCGGTGCTCTACCATTAGAGCTACTGGCCTACTGAAATCTCACTGAGAAAAGCTACTTCACTTCTTTATGCAAGGTATGCCGCCTATCAAAGGGACAATATTTCTTGAGTTCAAGTTTATCTGGAGTAGTCCGTTTATTTTTAGTGGTGGTATAATTGCGTCGCTTACAGACCTTACATGCAAGGGTAATTATCTCTCTCATAACCTTCTCCTAGCCCAGGATCTGGCTTACCACACCGGCTCCCACTGTCTTGCCACCCTCACGGATCGCAAAACGTACCCCTTCCTCCATGGCTATGGGCTGAATCATTGAGACCTCTAAAGAGGCATTGTCACC
>JALTHG010000028.1 GCA_027004715.1 Deltaproteobacteria bacterium | reverse complement strand
GGCCTATCTCTGTCCTTGAGGGACTTGATTGCAGAGTCTATGGCCCAGCTCAGGCAGTGTCTTCCAGAGCTACCAGAAGGGCTCTCTTCAGAAATAATCAACTTTTTTAGGCAGCGCCTATCTAAAGACCTCATTGCCAGGGGACTGGACCAGGATGTAGTAGAGGCAGCTACCAGGATAAATTTTGATAACATAAGAGATTGCATCCTGAGGGCAAGGGCCCTGGCAGTCGCGCGCTCAAGACCAGAGTTTGAGTCTATCAGTCTCGCCTTTAAGAGGGTGATGAACATACTCAGGGGCTTTGGAGGCAGGGACATAGATCCCAATCTCTTAGAGGCAGACGAGGAAAGGGGTCTCTATGAGATATATCTGTCAGTAAAAAGGGAGGTAAATGACCTCCTTGAGACCCATGACTATGAACAGGCCCTGCTTGCCCTGCTAGGCCTCAAGCCAGGGATAGACAGCTTTTTTGATCATGTACTGGTCATGGCAAGAGATCCAGAGATAAGGGCAAACCGACTGGCACTCTTATGGAACATCGCCCGCCTCTTCTTACAGATTGGTGACCTCTCGGCTATAGTCGTAGCCGGGTGACAGATAGCCAATCCAACGTAACCGTTTAATCTTCCTGGCCAGCAGTGGGCTTTTGAATGGTTTCAGTGCGGACTAATGGGCAGAGTGCCTGAAGGGAATTAAACGGTTACACTTGCAAAGACCATAGAGTGTGTTTATTGTACGTATAAGTCTGATAGGGCTCTGGTATTCTCCTAAGGAGAGAAAATTATGCCATTTATTGTGATAGAGTTGGCGGTCTTTGTAATAGCTGTGGCCTTTGTATTCATTGCAGTCTATCTGGTCAGGTTGTCGAATACTGTCCAGACTACACTAAGGAGACTGGATGAGACCCTATCTGATAGTAGAGTGGCAATGGATAGTGTATTGGCCCAGGTCAAGCCAGTGCTCTCCAGATTGACAGAGCTAGAGGATACAACTCAGGAGACTCTGACAGGGATAAATCAACGGCTATCCTCTATAGAGACTGAACTTGTGCCTCTGCTTAAGGAATTCAGGGGTACTGTCCAGGCCTATCAAGGGCTTGGGAAAGAGGCCTATCCTGTCTTAAAGAATGTCTATCAGATTACAGATGATGCACAGGACATAACTTGCAGTCTGAAGACCAGGGTAGAACAGACACAGAATTTCTTTGAGGCTGTCCGTGAAGCAGGTGAGACCGTCCAGACGGTAACAGAGGTAACCAGGTCAGGTCTCTCTGGATTGGCGGTACAGGTGGCAAGTATGGCCGTTGGCCTTAAGACTTCGCTGGAATTTCTTTCAGAGAATCTTATCAAAGGAGGTAAAAAGTGAACAGCAATGAAGGAGGCTTCTCCGCAGGTTGGATAGCCATGGCGTTTTTACTCGGAGGTACTATAGGTGCAGGATTGGCCATATTACTCACTCCTAAGACAGGTCCAGAGGTAAGAGAACGTATAAAGGAGCAGGTTGACACAGTCCGCGGGAACACCCTTAAGGTAGCAGAAGAGGTCCGTGGTAAGGCCGGTGAGATCCTGGATAAGGGAAAGGACCTGATTGAGCAGAAAAAGGCCGTCCTGGAGTCTGCCATAGAGGCAGGCAAGGGGGCCATGGAGAGGGAAAAGAGCCGTTTAATAGAACGTATAAAAAAGGAAAGGCAAGAAGAGGCAGAAGGGGCTTAGTAATCACTGGCAGATGTCGGGCAAGGGGGGATTTGGTAGTACTCCCTTTGCCCATCCAAGTTTCTCCCTCAAGATCGTAAAATAGTCCCTGAGGGGAGACCTGATGAGTTTCAGGTAGCCCTTGGCCTTTTCTATCTCTATCTTGCTTCCTTCCTTGAGTTTGAGGCTTGTCTGGCCGTCTATTATTAAGTTGTTCTCTTCCGCGGCGTTTTCAATCTGTATTGTCACCCTCATCTGGCCTGGAAGTATAAGTGGACGTGCATTCAGGGCAAAGGGACATATGGGAGTCAATACCAGGGCCTCAAGGTGAGGATGGAGTATGGGGCCACCAGCAGAGAGATTATAGGCAGTGGAACCAGTCGCCGTAGAGATAATCAGGCCATCTCCCCTGTATATAGTAAGAAATGAGCCATTGGCCCACGTGGGAAGGCTTATCATCTTGCCCAGGGGACCTCTAGTGACTACTGCCTCGTTAAGCGCATAATATGATGCAGTCTTGCTATTATCAGGCCTCTTTACTGAGACTGAAAGCATTGTCCGCATGTCCAATTCAAAGCTCTCAGACATCAGGGAGTCCAGGGCCTGCTCCATTTCTTCTAGATGGATTTCAGTGAGGAATCCTAGGTCCCCCAGATTTATGCCCAGCAAGGGAATCCCCATACGATAGGCCTCTCCGGCCACATGTAATAGCGTACCATCTCCCCCCAATACCACTATGGCCTCGGACTGAGGGTCAACCTGAGCCTGTGTGACAGATATCCCGTGTCTTCGGAGACGTCCTGTCAGTCTGTCCCCGATCTCCCCTGGGAGCCTGGTCTTGTGTCTGACTATAAGGCTTATACGCTTGAGCATAGAGATTATGGTCCCACCCTTACCAGGACATATGCCTCAGAGCCCAGGACCTTTTTGGCCTCTTCCATTACCTGGTCTGCAGTTACCTTGTCTATCTCCTGTACGTATCTAGACCCAAAGTTGAATCCCAGTCCATATAGCTCGTTTAGGGCCATGTCCATGGCCTGGGCCCCGTGTGTCTGGAGGCCTATCTCATAGTTTCCTATCAGCCACCTCTTGGCCCGTTCCAGTTCTTCATCTGTCACAGGTTCCTGTATTGCCCTGTAAATTTCCTGCCATATACCCTTTAGGGCCGCCTCTTTTTTTTCAGGTGCACAGGCAATGTAAAAGGCAAATGATCCATAATCGAGGCCCAGGTCCATAAATGAGGTCACAGAATAGGCCAGGCCCTCTTTGTCTCTGAGGTCTGTAAATAGACGGCCGCCCTGGCCTGAAAATATCGCATTTAGGACCTCTAAGGCATAGCGGTCTGGGCTGTTAAAGGTCGTTCCAGGAAACCCAAGTACAATATGTGTCTGCTCTTTATCCCTGTTTAAGGTAATGACCCTGGGGGCAATCAGAGGTTCTGGAGCAGGAGGCGTAGTGAGAAGTGCCTCTGACTTCACAGACCAGGTCCCAAGGAGGTCCCTGACAGTCGATATGATATCTTCAGTGTGTACATCTCCCACTATGGAAAGCACCCCCCTATCAGGCACCACATATTTATGATAGGTGTCCATTAGCTCTTTGGAGTCAATAGTCTTGATGACAGAGGCCTTACCCAATGGGTCCATGCTGTAAGGATGGGGTGCAAAGAGTAGACGGCGGAATTCCCTTACCGCAACCCCAGGCAGATAGTCATTCTGGCATCTAATCTGTGCCAGTATCAGTGGACAGAGCCTCTCTATCTCTCCAGATGAAAAGGTGGGCTTGAGTAAGACCTCTGTAAAGAGGGCAAGGCCCTTATCCAGATTTCGGCTCAAGAAGTGGGCCTGTAGACCAAAACTGTTTTGGCCAGAAAAACCCCTGATATTCCCTCCCATGCCCTCTATCATCTGAGCAATTCCCTGAGCGCTATGTGCCTCAGTGCCTTTGGTCCAGGCCTCTGCAAGAAAGTTAAAGAGTCCATTGGTCTTCTCTGTTTCATATCTCACTCCACCTGGAAACACTAGCCTGACCGAGACCGTAGGTACTTCTGGCGCCTCTCTGATAAGTACTATAAGGCCATTAGAGAGTATAATCTTTCTTGCAGGGTGGGTAAAAAAATTACTCTTGGAAGAGATTACTCCCTCGGCCTGTAGCTCTGCCTTCTGGACTATATCAGACAGCTCCTGATTGGTGAGTTCAGGCAGGTGATCTTTTGGCATCACCATGGCTATATTGATATTCTTTTCTCCAAAGAACTTCTTTGCTACCCTCTGGATGTCCTGGGCAGTTACTCCCTGGACCCTTTTGAGATATAGCTTCTCTGCATTGGGGTCTCCAGAGAGCGTCTCAAATATACCTAGCTCTTTTGCCTCTCCGCCCATGCTCTCTCTGTTATAGACAAAGTTTTCTTCTACCTGGATCTTTGCTCGCTCTAACTCCTCTTTGAGTACCATCTCATTTCTTAGACGAAAGACCTCTTGAAAGATATGAGAGAGGGTCTCTTGGACCTTATCTGGATCCAGAGAGGCAGTTACTTCAAAGAGGCCAGGTCCTGCAGGGGTAAATGCAGTAGCGCCAATGGTATGGACGAGCTGGAGCCGATCTCTCAGGGAAGAGACGAGACGGGAGCTCTCTCCATCTCCCAACAGGGCAGCCAGGACGTCCAGAGCAGGTACATCAGGGTCATTAAAACCAGGCAGGCCTGAAAAGCCTATATTCAGATAGCCTTCCTGGATATCCATTCCCTCTATGGCGATCCTTGGGCTATCCTGACTGGGCTCTGATGGCCATGTAGGGCCTTTGGGTCTCACCTGGGCCGCTGAGCCAAAGAATCTCTGGACCCTGGCCAGGGTCTCAGACGCATCCACGTCTCCCACTACTATAACTGACATCTGAGAGGGGCTATACCTCTTGGCCATATAGTCCATGATATCTCTACGCCCAAGAGACTTGACTACATCTGGATACCCGATTACAGGACGCCTATATGGGTATACCTTATAGGCAGTCTTCATTAAGAGGCGTGAGGCCCTGACCCTGGGCCGGTCATTTCTCATCCTCATCTCTTCGAGTACGACCTTCTTCTCCCTCTTCAGCTCCCTGGAATCAAATGTTGAGTGAAATATGGCGTCAGAGAGGACATCCAGGGCATTGTCCAGGTACTGCCTTGGGACTGTGCAGTGATAGACCGTATAGTCAAAAGAGGTATAGGCATTGATAGAACCCCCAACAGACTCTATCTCTCTTGCTATCTCTCCAGGTCCTCTCTTCTCTGTACCCTTGAATATCATGTGCTCGATCAGATGGGTGATGCCCGACTCATCATCGGTCTCATAGGCACTGCCTGCCTTGACCCATACCTGCACGGCCACCACAGGTGCCTGGTGGTTCTCTTCCACAATGGCAGTAAGTCCATTTGGAAGCCTTGTCTCTTCTAAGCCACGGGATATCTCTTTGGCAGAGGAGTCAATGGGCATGAGAAGGACTATTGAGAAGAAGACAGATACAAACAGGACTATAACCTTAGTAATCATTAACATGGCAGGACCCTCTTCAATCTATAGAGTAGTTACACAGGTCTTGTTGATACAGAGAGATTAACTCTCAAAGGGGCAGGATGCAACGTGTCAGTCAATATAGACTTGGGGAAATGTGAACAGAGACTGTCTTTGCATAATCAGATCATTTCTGGTATAGAGAGATCTGTACAGGTCTGCTATTTTTGATAATCTATATCAGACCCTCTCCCCTGGGGAAGAGGGCAGGGTGATAATAGGGCATATCTGGTAAAACAGGGGCAGCATTTGGGTTGAAATTTCTTACATAGGACTTATTACTAATACAAAGACTGATAAAGCTATGGGATTACCTTCTCAAAAAGACCTGGAAAGGGAAATAAGCAACTATCTTAGCAAAAAGTATGGAGACAGGATCAGGGTAGTCTCTCATATGGTCTTTCCCTGGCAGACACGACCCGATGACACTGGACAGAAAAAGGGGACAGATCAGTCAGAGAAGCCAGAGATAGACTTTGATCTCAGGCCTGAAGAGCTTGAGGCCTATCTAAATAGATATGTGGTAAAGCAGGACACTGCAAAGGCAGTTCTGTCAACCAAGATCTGTACCCACTTTAACAAGATAGCATATCTCCAGAAAAAGGGTAGAGACCATTATCCTGTTGGCAATATAAAAAATAATGTCATCTTGATAGGACCTACTGGAGTAGGAAAGACCTATCTTATCAAGCTGATAGCAGCAAGACTGGGGGTGCCTTTTGTAAAGGGAGATGCCACAAAATTCAGCGAGACGGGTTATGTGGGAGGAGATGTAGAAGACCTGATCCGTGACCTGGTGCAGGAGGCAGACGGCGATCTCAAAAGGGCCCAGTATGGGATTGTCTATATAGATGAAATCGACAAGATTGCCTCGTCCCGTAATGTCACCGGGCTCGATATCTCAAGGGCAGGGGTACAGAGGGCCCTATTAAAGCCCCTGGAGGAGACTGAGGTAGATCTCCACGTACCACATGATCCTATATCACAGATAGAGGCTATAGAGAGATATCGCAAGACCGGAAAGAGGGAGAAACACAGTCTCAATACACGCAATATCTTGTTCATTGTAAGCGGTGCCTTTTCTGGTCTGAGTGACATAATAAAGAATAGACTCAGGAGACAGAGTATAGGTTTTGGGGCAGAGATAGACACTCATGATGACATAGAGTGGCTGCAACAGGTAAAGCCCCAAGACCTCATCGAATATGGGTTTGAGACCGAGTTTGTAGGCAGATTTCCTGTTATTGCTGTCTTGAATGACCTTACAGAAGATGATCTCTTTGAAATCTTACGCAATCCAAACAGTTCGGTAATTGTCAGTAAAAAGCAGGACTTCAGGTCCTATGGAATTGACCTCAAATTTGAAGAAGATGCCCTGAGGCTCCTTGCCCATCAGGCATATCAAGAACGTACAGGGGCAAGGGCACTCGTAAGTGTAATAGAGAGGGCACTCTTGCCCTTTGAAAAGAAACTGCCATCAGTTGGGGCCTCTTTCCTGATAGTGACCCGGGCACTGGTCAGTGATCCAGATAGAGAGCTCCAGAGGTTCCTGGAGAGTCCAGATGATGCCACCAGATTAGCCAGGTATCAGGCCCTGGTCTGTGAGGAAAGGGGACTCCTTGTCAGACGTCTCAGACAAGAAGAGATGCCTTTGTGGAAAGATGCCAGGCTAAGTCTTACTCCCAAAAGGATAGAGTTTGTGGCCCATCTCTGTCTCAATAGAGACCTGGACCCCAAAGAGGCCAGCGAGGAAGTCCTCTCCTGGATACAACAGATAAAGGAGTACGAGGCCTCTTTTTTCAAACGGTGCGGGGTCAGAATCAGTATAGAGGAAGACGCAATAGACAGACTATTAGAGGACTGTCTTGAGGACCCTTCAAGGCTCTATATAGAGTGTGAGAGACTGTGTAATATCCTTGAATATGGCCTTACCCTGGTAAGGGAGAAGACTGCCCAGGAGGACTTCAGCATACCCCTTGAGGCCGTAGAAAACCCAGAGCTCTATATCAATAGGCTCATCCGTCAGTGCTATCGGCCCCTATCTGGTGTTGGTAACTGATGAGTCAGGATATGTAAGATAGTTGAAGACTGAAGGCTCAAAGAGATATCAAAGACTAAGGGTCTCAGTGCCTGAGCTATTACTTCATTTTTGGCAACCCCTCACGGGCGATCCTTTTAGAGAATAGTTAGGTGAAAAAAGGCCAGACCATACTCCTTGTTGATTACAATAAGGATGTAATAGATATAGTCCGTAAGGCAGTAAAGCAGACTGGGCTCAGACTTATCCTTGCGGAAGACGGCCAGGAGGCCTTTGATATAGCAAAGGTCCAGGTACCTGATTTAGTGATTGTACGTAAGGATATCCCTGTGCTGGATGCGCTCTCTATGAGTGTGCTCCTCAGACAGTTACCTGAGACCAAAGACATACCAGTAGTGGTCATATGTCCGGCTGAGGTCTCTCGTTCAGAGCTAGATCGTCTTCAGGATGCCGGCTGTAGTGCCTGTATTGAAGAGCCCTTTACTCTAAAGGCCCTAGTTCAGAGATTGGAGGATTGGTTGAAATGAAATTTCCAGAATATCGTCCCCGTAGATTACGCCGTACAGAGGCCCTTAGGGCCCTGATCCGTGAGACCAGTCTAAGTCCAAGGCACCTCATCTATCCCCTCTTTGTGGTACCGGGTAAGGGGATCAAAGAACCTATAGATGCCATGCCTGGTTGCTACCATCTGTCAGTAGACATGGTGGTAGAAGAGGCCAAGGAGGTCCTAGATCTGGGAATCTATGCAGTCCTGCTCTTTGGTCTTCCAGAGAAAAAAGACTCAAAGGGGTCTCATGCCTGGCTAAAGAGCGGTGTAGTGCAGAACGCAGTATCTGCCATAAAGAGGGCAGTACCAGAACTCATTGTAGTAACTGATGTCTGTCTCTGTGGTTATACCTCTCATGGACACTGTGGTGTGATCTCAAACGGCCAGATCGACAACGATGCCACCCTAAAACTCCTGTCTAAGGTGGCACTCTCTCATGCCGAGGCCGGTGCAGATATCGTGGCACCTTCTGACATGATGGATGGGCGTGTGGGGGCAATAAGAAAGACACTTGACAGAAATGGCTTTGACCAGGTCCCTATCCTTTCCTATGCAGTAAAATATGCCTCTTCATTTTATGGGCCCTTTCGTGAGGCAGCAGAATGTGCACCCCAATTTGGAGATCGACGTTCGTATCAGATGGACCCTGCAAATGCCAGAGAGGGGCTGCGTGAGGCCATGCTGGATGCCGAGGAAGGAGCCGATATTCTCATGGTAAAGCCTGCTATGCCCTATCTCGATATCATCCATCTCCTGCGTCAGGAATGCAAACTCCCTATCGCTGCCTATCAGGTAAGCGGTGAATACTCCATGATAAAGGCCGCATCTTCTAAGGGATGGATTGATGAGACCAGGGTGATGGAAGAGTCTCTTATTGGTATACGTCGTGCCGGAGCAGACATTATAATCACCTATTTTGCCAAGGACTTAGCCAGGGGGAGTAATTTAAGGTAGCTGTTCACATCCCTGTAAATGGTTACAGATTAAGTCCCATGTTGATCCCTCAAGGCCGATGGGCACATATCTCTCACAGGGCAGTCATGGCACCCTGGTCTCCTTGCCGTGCATATCTGTCTTCCATGGTCGATCAGGACATAAGATATCTTGCCCCAGTCCTTTCTGGGGACTATGGCCATGAGGTCACGCTCTATCTTTAGTGCATTGGTCTCCCTGGTCATACCCAGACGTCTGGCAAGGCGCCTTACATGGGTATCCACTGCTATGCCGGCGATCACTCCATAGGCATTGTACAGGACAATATTTGCCGTCTTTCTTGCTACACCAGGGAGCCTGAGCATATCCTCCATGGTCCTTGGGACCTCTCCACCAAAACGTCCCAGGATGAGCCTTGAGGCCGCCTTTATATTTTTGGCCTTGTTCCGAAAAAAGCCAGTAGATCTTATGAGATCTTCCAGCTCCTCTATAGGGGCCTCTGACATGCTCTTGACGTCCGGGAATCGCTCAAACAGGGCGGGAGTGACCTTATTTACCCTGACATCAGTGCACTGGGCCGAGAGTATGACCGTTACCAGTAACTGGAAAGGGGTCCTGGATCTGAGTGCTATATGGGCATCTGGATATGTGTCTTTAAGTATCTCCAGTACCTTCTGTATGCGTTCCTTTTCATCCATACCTCAAAACCTCAATCGTCTCATCAATACAAGCCCCATGGCTATAAGTATAAGGTGGATTCCCATAGGTCCTAAAAAGGCCGGAATCCTGCTGGTCTTGCTTAGAGTAAGGGCAAAATTCCAGACTATCCATGTAGTAAAACCAATAATCAATCCCAGGCTGAGCCCCAGGGCCAGGCCTCCACGCTCATTGGACAGCATAAAAAGCAGCCCGATAAAGAGCAGACTGCACCCCAAAAACGGATATAAAAGCTGGCCCCACAATACAACTTCTTGTCCTTTTGCTGAATACCCTGCCTCTTTTAATCTCTGAATCCTGTTCCAGAGAGAGGCCATATCCATCTGTTTAGGGGGTGTCTCAACAGCAACAAAGTCTGCTGGGACCTCTGCGAGCCTGAGATCCAGAGAATCAAAAGGCCTTACGAGGTATCCCTCCTTTACCCTCTCTTCGTTGAGTCCGTGCCTAAAGGTCCATTTCTTGCCTGAGTATATGGCCTCTTTTGCTGCCACGAGCCGGGCAATCCTGTAGTTCCTGTCAAATGAAAGCCACTGCACGCCTTCCAGTCTATAGGCATTTGGGTCCCCAAGTTCTGCAGACCATATGCAGTTATCCCCCAGATAAAAGAGCCTGTTGCCCTGTAGCATACCCTTTGGTGGATTCTTTTCGATCTCTACCTGCATTACCCTCTGTGCCTTCGCAGTCATCCTGGGGATCCAGGAGACCTGCAAGAAGACCAGTACTACTGCTATAAGAAAGGCGACGACAGAGAGAGGCAACATTATCTTTTGAGGCCTAACTCCGAGAGTAGACAGGGCGAGTAGCTCCATGTGTCTTGAGAGCAGAGAGATAGTAAGGAGCCCTGCAAGCAGGACAGCCAGGGGGGCAAATTCATAAAGAATTTGTGGTATAGTGAGGGAGAAATAGACAAAGGCCAGGGATATGGGGGCATTGGCCTCAATAAAAGTATCCAGGCGTTGAAAGATCTCTACCAGGAGATAGAATCCTATCAATCCTGGGAAGATCAATCCCAGCATTACAAAAAATCTCTGGATCAGATAGCGACTGACTACGGTCATTATTAGACCTCTCTAGGCCTTTAATGGTCCTTTTTTATTCAAGAGTATTATTAGCCCAGCTGCTATGCCAGAAAATATGAGGTCAGGCATCCACAGGATAAGGCCTGGTGAAATTGCACCTGTATTGGCCACATTTTCTCCAAAGAGTACGGCCAGGTAATAGGCCATAAAGGCCACAAGACCCAGGGCAATTCCCCCTGAGAGACCGGCTCTCCCAAAGAATATACCCAGGGGAGCAGCCATTATGCCCAGGATCATCGCCCCTAGAGGTATTGCCAGACGCTTATAAAATTCTGTGAGGTAGTGGTATTTCACCTTGTGACGCGTATTGGGATCTGAAGCCACCTTTAGTAACTCCCTCATACCTAGTTCGCCCCTTGATGGTTCATGGGCCTCGTCTGCCAGCCTGAGAAAGAGGAGATATGAATCAAAATCAATGGTATCGCTCTTTCTATAGTCCTTGTTTATGTGACTCAGCACGCCATGTTTTAGTTCCAAGACTACCTCTTTGCCACCTGGTCTGGCAAATAGCTCCCCTTTTTGGGCCAGGATCTGATTGGCCACCTTATGTCTTCTGGCGTCTCGGATGTAGACCCCTTTAAGACGATGCCCCTGATCCAGGCTCTTATCGACATATATAGTGAGGCCAGGCATCGGGCTAAAAAAGACCTTCCCTGGGATCCCCCTGGCTAATCTATGCTCAACTACCTCGGTAAAGAGGTCTCTATATGCCGTCTTTGCCTTTGGAATAACATAGACCGATATAAAGAGGCTCAACAGCCAGGATATCACTGAGACAGCAACTACTGGTATAAGAAGTTTTTTGGGTCCTGTACCACAGGCAAACAGTGCTATTATTTCACTGTCTCTAGACAGACTCAGAAATCCCAGGAGTACTCCCAACAGAGTGGCCATAGGCAAGACCAGGGACCAAAAGGTCGGGACCAGCAAGATGACAAATTTGAGCAACTCTAAAGGCCGTATGCTCGAGCTGACCAGGGTCCCTGAAAAATGCAGCATACTGGCCAACAGGAGGAAGATGGTCAGCGCAAAGAAAGAGAACAGAAACGGGAGGATCATTTCCCTCAATATCATCCTGGATAATAGAGACATAAGACTAAGGTATGACCTCCATTGAAATTGCCTGTAACTTGAAGTTATAATTGCCAGGACTAGACTGATAATAGATATACTCTAAAAGGATATGGTCTACAAATCTGATGTAACCGTTTATATTCTATCCCAATAGACAAAAATTGATTTTTGGAGAAGCCATGCCCTCTCGTATAGAAGTCACATTAAAGCCCTATTTTCAAGATGCCTATGGCATCAAGATCGCCAGACAGTGTCGTGAAGACCTCTGTTTAGAGGTATCAGGTGCCAGGACAATCAAGGCCTATCTGATTGATTATAGATTTACAGACAGGCAACTGGAGGTACTGGCCAGAGAACTGTTTTCAGACCCAGTGACCCAGATAACTGCAATAAACTGCCCCCTGGCCAGAAAACTGGACTATCCATGGGACTGGCTTATAGAGATAGGATTCAGGCCAGGGGTCACAGACAATGAAGGACGTATTGCAGCCAGAGGCCTTGAGCTCTTTCTTGGATACAGGCCCACAGGTGAGGGGGGTGTCTATACATCTACACAATACTGCATTCAGGGGAGGCTCTCACGTGCCCAGATAGATAAAATAGCAAGAGGGCTCCTGGCCAATGACCTGATACAGAGAATTACCATAGTATCAAGAGATGAACTCAGTAGACTGTGGTCAGAGAAGAGAAATCCCTTTTACTCCATTCCAAAGGTCACAGAAGAGGAGGCTATAAAAGTAGAAGAGATAGATCTGTCTGGGATGACAGACAGGGAACTGATGGCCCTCTCGAGAGAGAGGGTCTTGGTCCTCAATCTCAAGGAGATGAAACAGATAAGGGAGTACATCCAGAGTCAGAAGGTACAGGAAGAGAGGGCCAGGGTCGGGCTTACTGCAGAGATTACAGATGTAGAGCTGGAGGTCCTTGCCCAGACCTGGTCAGAGCACTGCAAGCACAAGATCTTTAATTCCATTATCCACTACAGGGATGAATACGGAAACGAGACGGTAATAGACAGCCTGTTTAATACCTATATCCAGAAGGGTACTGAGGAGATCCGTGAGAGGCTGGGGGCCAATGACTGGTGTCTCTCTGTATTCA
>JALTHG010000027.1 GCA_027004715.1 Deltaproteobacteria bacterium | reverse complement strand
AGGAACAAATTAAAGGAGATCCTCAAGATGATACTCAAGATTCAGGATGTAAAGGAGCTTGAGAAGGCTATGGTGTGGAACTGATTGCCTGTGTCCGTTAAGAGAGAACTCCCTGGGTGAGGAATTTTTTTACTTGACAAGGCTTGGCTATTTGCCTATATTGCCAAATATTTTAGATCGGATCAAATGGATCAGAGAACACGTATACTGTTTGAAAATAGGGCCAGGGTGATGAAGGCCCTGGCCCATCCATCAAGGCTATTTATAGTAAACGAGCTTGCCTCTAAAGAGCGGTGTGTACATGAATTGGCCAGGTTGATCGGAGCGGATATCTCTACGGTATCCAAACACCTCTCTGTTCTGAAGGCAGCAGGCATTGTCCAGGACGAAAAACGCGGCTCCCAGGTCTACTACAATCTTAGGGTCCCTTGTGTGCTGAAGTTCATGGACTGTGTAGAGGCCGTCTTGAAGACTTCTGCAGAGAAGGTGCTTGCACTACAGCAAGGGACTGCAAAATGAGAAATACAGGATATTTTTGTAAAAGTATATGGCGATTCAACCAAATCGCCAAAGACAGATAACAAATAGGAGAAGACAGACATGAATGATAGAGAAGTGCTCACCAGTGCATTTAAATTTCACGGGCATATATGTTGGGCAAGCGCAGTTGGGGTTCGCGCCGGCCTGGCCGCCCTCAGGGAATTGGGTGTAAGGCGTGCAGGTTCTTCTGCTGACCTGCATTGCATCATCGAGATCGGAAATAACCATGGTGCCCAGTGCTTTGCCGATGGTGTCCAGTATGCAACTGGCTGTACCTTTGGAAAGGGTAATATCGAGAAGGCGGGCTGGGGCAAGCTGGCCTTTACCCTGATTGACAAGAGAAAAGAAAGGGCAGTCAGGGTATCTTATAGACCTGGGCGGCATAACCTGATCAGTCAGTCCGCCTTTATGAAAAAGCGTGCTCTGGGTGTGCCACCTACAGAGATCCCAGAGGAAGAGGCCCAGGAAGTAGTGAATATCATCTGGGATGCCCCGGAAGATGAGGTGCTTTCCATCGGCGAGGTCAAGGCCTACCCATGGGAGGGCCATGGAGAGATCATGGGGCTCAGACCGTGCGATAACTGCGGCGAAATGGTTTCAGTGGCCTATCTGCGGGTAGTCGGTGACAGGCATATGTGCATTCCCTGTTCGGGCTATTGCCAGTAGCTGAAGAGCCAAATGATTCTCGGTCTGGGAAAGATAGTCGCCCTCTTTGGGGCCTTTTTTGTGGTCTCTGTGGTCTTCATGATGTTTGGCCAGGGGGGTGGAGCAGTCTATGTACCCATGCTCCTGGCCTTTGGGCTCCCTCTTTACAAGGCGGCTGCCGTAAGCCAGGTCCTCATTATTGCCGCCACCATATCTGCCACACTGGTATTTCGAAAGGCAAAGATGCTGGACTGGTGGCTGGTCCTGGTCGTAGAACCCCCTACCAACCTGGGTGCCTTCCTGGGGGGGTACCTCTCTCCGCTCTTTCCACCCATGTTTTCCAGACTGACCTTCTCTGTGATACTGCTCATTGGGGCCTATTTTATGATCAGGCCCCTGAAAGACAGAACTGCTCCGGTATTAGCACCTGCCTGGTATCGCCAGGAGCGGCATATAGGCGAATATCACTATTCCATCAACCTCCTTGTGGTAGTACCCATAATGGTCATTGCCGGGTTTGTTGCAGGCATGCTCGGTGTAGGTGGCGGGCTCTTTAAGGTGCCGGCCCTTGTCCTGCTCGGCTGTGTACCCATGAAGATCGCTGTAGGCACATCCAGCCTAATGATCGGCGTCACTGCCCTCACCGGGCTCTTTGGCCACATACTCGTAGGGCACTTTGACCCGAAGCTTGCTGCCATTCTGGGCATAGCCGTCTTCGTGGGCGCCCAGATCGGGGCAAGGATTGGTGTAGAGATAGATAAAAAGAAACACAAGAAGTATTTTGGCTATCTCCTGGTCTTTGTGGCCATATGGATGGCCTATTCGGCCTTTTAGTTATACATGGACTGAAAAATACATTGCCTTTTTGATATAAAGAGAGTTACTCTAAAGAGGCTATGTTCACCACAGCGAAAACACCTACCGCACAGTCGAAAATCTTCTGAGGTACATTGGATATGCTCGAAAAATTTTTCAATCCAGATTCAGTGGCTGTCATTGGGGCATCCAGGAAAGAGGGAAAAGTAGGAAGGGTAGTCTTTGATAACATCAGAAAGGGATTTAAGGGAGATATCTATCCAGTAAATCCGAGTGCTGATGAAATTGATGGGATAATGTGCTATCCAAGTATTACTGATACCCCACCAGTCGATCTTGCGATCATTGTTGTGCCTGCCAGGGCTGTGCCTTTCATACTCGATGAGTGTGGAGCAAAAGGGGTAAGGAATGTGGTGGTCATATCTGCCGGTTTCAAAGAATCAGGGGCATCAGAGCTCGAGAGGGAGTGCGTTGAGATTGCAAAGAGACATGGTATGCGTATGCTTGGACCGAATTGTCTCGGTTTTATCAATACATACTCTGACCTGAATGCCTCTTTTTCTGGGGATATGGCTATCAGGGGAAATATAGGCCTTGCCTCACAGAGCGGGGCCTTATGTACTGCCATACTGGACTGGGCAAATATCAGGGGGATAGGATTTTCAATATTTATCAGCCTGGGCAATAAGGCAGACATCAGTGAAAATGATATCATAACAGTGCTCTCAGAAGACAAAAAGACGAGGGTAATATTGCTATATCTAGAGGGGATAAAAGATGGAAGGAAGTTTATGGATATCGCCTCTCTACACAAGAAGCCGATAGTTGTCGTCAAGGCAGGTAGGACTCTGTCAGGTGCAAAGGCAGTATCATCACACACAGGGACGCTTGCAGGCTCGGACGTTGCCTACGACTCTGCATTTAATCAGAGCGGTGTAATCAGGGCCGCTTCCCTTGAGGAGATGTTCGATTATGGTCTTGCATTCTCGTGCCAGAAGATGCCATCAGATAACGGCGTTGCAATTGTGACCAATGCAGGTGGGGCCGGTGTGCTTGCTGCTGATGCCTGTGAATCATTCGGCATAAAGATCGCCTCGTTTGAGAGCAAGACCATAGAGGAGCTCAGGTCGTCCCTTCCTGATGCAGCGAGCATATACAATCCCGTGGATGTGCTCGGAGATGCACTACCTGATAGATACCGAACTGCCATTAATGCAGTCATTAATGACAGCAATGTCCATGGTATAATTGTGCTTGCATCACCGCAGGCAATGACCGACATGAAGGGTATTGCAGAGATCCTTGTTGAGACAAACCGTGTCTCACCAAAACCCATACTTGCAAGCCTGATGGGTGGAAGACAGACAATAGAGGGCGAGAGGGTCCTGTCCATGAATCACATCCCAAACTATCCCTTTCCAGAGAGGGCGGCAAGGGCAATGCATGCGATGATTACCTATGCCAATATTACTAAGAGGACATATACACAGCCACCTGAGTTTGATGTAGAGAGAGAATCTGTAAGGCATATACTCAATAGGTCAAGAGAAGAGGGGATCAGGAGACTTGGGGTCGAGTGCCTGCCAATATTGGAGAGATATGGCATCCCTATAGCAGACTCGGTCATTGTATCTAACAGAGACCAGGCAGTAAAGGCCGCAGATGGCATAGGTTATCCCGTAGTTATAAAGGTGATATCTTCAGAGATATCACACAAGACAGATGTTGGTGGAGTGAGGACAGCATCAGGGGCGCAAGAGCTCCGGGTCGTCTATGAGGATATGGTACAGCGGATCCATCGCTATATGCCAGATGCAGGGATCAAGGGGGTACTGATTCAAAAGATGCTCAGGAATGGCAAAGAGGTCATCCTTGGCATGAATAGAGATCCACAGTTTGGGCCTGTGCTCATGTTTGGACTCGGTGGTATATCAGTGGAGGTCCTCAAAGACGTGACGTTCAGGATAGCTCCGATCACTGAAAGGGATGCAGAAGACATGATAAAGGAGATCAGGGCATATCCCATGCTCTTGGGAATCCGGGGAGAGAGACCATCTGATATCCATGCGGTAAAGGAGAGCCTGCTCCGTTTTTCAAGACTCTGCATGGACTTTCCAGAGATCACAGAGATAGATATCAATCCAATGCTCGTGTTTGAGCATGGATGTGTTGCAGTTGATACGAGACTTACGCTGGAGGAAAGGATATGAGATCCATATTGATAGGATCGTGTGGGGGATATTCAGGAAAGAGCGCTATATGTATAGGCCTTGCCATGATATTCAGGGAAGAGGGCCTGAAGATCGGTTATATGAAGCCTTTTGGCAACCAGTTTAAAGAAGTCATGGGCAAGTTGGTCGATGAAGATGCAAGAAACATTCGGAATGCCCTTGG
>JALTHG010000026.1 GCA_027004715.1 Deltaproteobacteria bacterium | reverse complement strand
TCTGAAGGACCCTGACGAGCCTGAAGAAGTCACCATCTCCACTGCCCAAAAGTATATAGTCCAGGTTGTCTGACTGTAAAACTGCATCCAGTGCGAGATCAAGATCGGCATTTGCCTTTGTAATGATGTCTCCTTCAGCATTCTGGTAGCGCTTAACTTTCTTCAAGATCAGGTGGAAGCCTTCACGTCGGACTGCCTCTCTATACTCCTTTTTCTTTATACGATACTCAGGATCCCTGCTCTCTCGATCTAAATCAACCGCCATATAGGCATTTGCCCTCAATACAGTCGCACCTTGGGCCTCAACCAACTCCCTGACAACACGGTATCGGATACCCCAGCCACCGCATCGTACCAGATTCTCAATATCCAAAAAAATTCCTGCCTTAAGCATATACCATCTCTATTTTTTAAAAATTCCATTATCTTCACTGATTACACCAAACTCTCTCTATGAAAAAGTCTCTGTAACCACAACCAAGTCAATTGTAACCGTTCACACCATAGATGTGAACAATTAATAACTTCTCAATAAAGGGAGGCTCTCATTTTGGTAACCGATTACAGGCTCCTTCTTTTTTCAACATGCTCTTATCCCTACAAGGCTGACCCCCTCACCCTGCCCTCTCCCCAGGGGAGAGGGTTTGGGTGAGGGGAAACACTGTATTGCCAGAACTTATTGAGAAGTTACCCAATTAATCATAATTTTTGATATATACAGGTTCTACTGGATCGGCCAGCTCAAAGCCAAGTATCCTGGAGTAAAAATACAGCTCTGCATCGAGTGCACGTTTGATGTGTCTGGCAATTCTAAAGCCGTGCTGCTCCCCTTCAAATGGGACATAGGCAACTGGCACTCCCTTTTCAGAGAGTGTCTTGACCATCATCTCTGCCTGATTGGGCAAGACGATCCTGTCCTCAAGGCCCTGGAAAAAGATCACAGGGCAGGACAGGGATTCAGTATGGTGGATCGGAGACCGCTCCCTATATAGACCGCGGCATTCAGGGTATGGGCCAACCAGCCACTCCAGATAGTGTGACTCAAACTTGTGGGTGTCCCTGGTCAAGGCCTCCAAATCACTTATACCATAATAGCTTGCCCCTGTCTTGAAGATATTACGGAAGGTGAGTGCACAGAGCGCAGTATAGCCACCTGCACTGCTGCCCCTGATGGCGAGCCGATTGGGATCTATGCCAAAATGTGCTATGAGGTATCGGACGCCATTTACACAGTCATCTACATCTAGTATTCCCCACTGTCCATTGAGGCGCTGCCTGTATGCCCTGCCATAGCCAGAGCTGCCGCCATAATTTACGTCCATGACCGCAATCCCTCTGCTGGTCCAAAACTGGGTCCTGAGGCTGAGGGCCATGGGACTAAGGGCAGTAGGACCACCATGTGTTATTACAAGGAGTGGGGCTCTTTCCCCTTCTGGTGCCCTATACTCCTGGTTTTTTGGTGGATAAAAGAAGGCATATGCAGTCGTATCATTTCCTGTAGGAAACTCAATGGGTTCTGGGATAGAGATAGATCCCGGATCGATTGCTACCCTGGTTGAGCTACGTAGTACCTCATGCCCCTGTGTATCCAGGTTGAGCTGGACTATAGAACCTGGCTCAGTGGGTGAAGCTGCAAGGAACACGGCCCTTCCAGGGGCTGCACGGAGAAAGGCGATCTCTGTATATGGTGTCTCAATCTCCTCCAGGTGCCTGGTCTCTGTGTCAATACCTGCCAGATGCCATATTCCCCCCTGCACATAACTGGAGATTATGCGCCGTCTTGACTCAAATCCATATGTAGACATCCCAAATATCCACTGTGGCATCCCAAATTCGGCCTCCATCTCAGTAATGGCCTCGATGTGCCCGTCCCTATAGCGATAGAGGTTCCACCATCCTGTCCTGTCAGAGACAAAGTATAAGACACCATCAGGCGACCACTGCGGCTGAAATATGGATTCATTGGCACTGCCTGCTACCTGTCTGGGAGCTATCGGCATGCCATCTACATCCAGGTCACTCACCCAGAGCTCAGTCCCATCCCATGGCATATTTGGATGGTCCCAGGAGAGCCATGCCAGCCTGGATCCATCTCTGCTGAGACACAGAGAGGAATAGAAGTCTCTGCCAGAGGCAATGACCTTAATTTTATATCCCCTATCCAGGTCAATGCTGACCAGGCTGTTGATCACATCATTGGGATCAGAGTGGTCCTCACATACACATATTATCCTGTTTCGTTTCAGATCAATGACCCCATCGGCAAAACACAGATCAGCATCAGGGGAGATTGCCACTGGCTCAGTATCTGGATCCTGGAGATAGAGGCGCTGATCAGAAAAGTTTGAGAAACAGACCCTCCCACGGCAGACGGCAAAGGAGCCACCGCCGTATTCATGTACCCGCGTACGTGCATTGAATGGAAGAGGAGTGATATCTATAGTCTTCCCATCCGGACTATGCCGAACCAGGACATGCCGCCCACCCTCTGAGGGGCGCATCTCGATCCAATAGGTGTCTCTACCATCAAGTGCTATCTGATTGAATCCTATAGTATCAGATACAATCAGGTCTGAAGTGATCGGGGACCTCCAGGACCCATAGGGTGCTATTTTGGATCTAATCTCCATCTTTACTACCCAAAAATTGAAGTTAATATCCTTTCCCAGACCTGGTCCAGCAGGGCCTCAGGGGGAATAGATGCATTGATATGGACCACAAAGGAGTCAGTAATGCCCTCGAAGAGCCTTTTTACCACCTTGAGGTATGCAAGCTGTTCAAACCTGTCAGGTGCCTCAGGGCGTCCATATTTGATCCGCCTCAGGGCCACATCGGGATCAATCTCCAGGAGAAATACCAGATCAGGCCTTGGGGCAAACGCCTCATTCTCTCTTCTGATGGCCTCTGGATCAAGGCCCCTGGCCCCTTGATATGCCATGGTAGAAAAGTAATAGCGATCGCATACAACGACCCTCCCCTCTCTAAGAGAGGGATAGATGACCTTTTCTATATGTTCTTGCCTATCTCTGATAAAGAGTCTCAACTCCTCTTCTGGGGTCAGGCGTTCAGCCGCAGAGAGGCTCAGACGCAACTGCCTTCCCCATGGGCCGTCTGTAGGCTCAGAGGTAAGGACTGCAGGGATGCCCTCATTTATGAGACGAGTATAGATACTGCGTGCCAGTGTAGTCTTTCCAGCGCCATCAATACCCTCTATCACTATGAGACATCCGTGTCCATTCTGCCTTGATGCCTTCACAAGTCTATCTCGTCCTGTACCTTCTGCACTTCATTGGGTGCCTCTTGAGGAGTACATAGGTGACACCTGCACCCCCGTCCCAAATGGGTGCACTACTGAATGACAGGACAAGATGTCTATAGGGCCCCCTGACGAGCCACCTTGTTATGGTCTCCTTGAGTACAGGCCTGCCTGGAGATGAAAGCCCCCTTCCATGGATGATGGCAATGCATCTCTTGCCCCCTGCAATGGCCTCTTTAAAAAATGCCTCACATGCTGTAAGTGCCTCGATAGAGTCCATTCCATGCAGTTCGCAATAGGCCTGGACTGCAAATGCACCGCTGTGGAGCCTCTCGGCAATCCTGAGATTATTACTGCCTTCCCATGTCCACTCCACGTATTCAGGGGTCTTATGTACAGGAATAGGCCTTTTGCCCTCTATGATGGCCTTGAGTTCTTTGAGGACCAGTTTTTGATCATCTTTATGCGATAGAGTGACCCTCTTTATGGGCATATCTGAGGGCCTGTCTGTCTCGCCAGAATCCAATGGGATTACATCCTTCATGGCCTGAAAAAAGAGTCTCTCTTCCTGGATGCCATGTGTCTCCTTTGCAGATGAATCCCCTGGGCCCTTGGGTGCAGACATGGCCTTATTGCGCCTTTCTGCCTCTAAAAGCATCTGTCCCAGGTTTGAAAATGGCCGCGTTGTCAGAGGTTTCATGGTACAGACTCGCATATAGATTGAGAGCCCCAATAGTCCTGTATCTCTATGTCCCTGCCCTGAGATCTATACATAGCTCTACTCTCTCTGCCCCTCCAGTGGAGTGCAGAGAGCTGATAAAACCGAGGACTGTCCCCCTAAGAGAACTGCGGACAAACCTGTTTATAGGGACCTCTTTGCCATTTATGAACAGAGATACATCGCCTTCTCTATCCCTTAAAAAACTGGTCTCTATAAAGTCTGCAAGCCCTGTGATCTCCTCTGGTTTAAAGACCCTATCAAAGGGTACATCGTGGTCTGATACTATGGCCACTACGTTATCTACCATATTATAGAGTGGTTCTTCAGTGGCACGTGTGACCTCAATCTTTGGGACCCCAGAGACGTGTTTGAGGCCTTCACAGATCACCAGGTCTGCATCAGGAAACAGGTGAAATGCCAGATATTCCAGTTGCTTTCTGGTATTTTTCTGAAACAGGATCAGCTCATCAGGACAGAGCAGAGCCACAGATTCTATAGAGTCTCTTTTGTAGAGATACGAGTCTGAACCAGGAGAATCCAGGTCCAGTCCTGTATGCTCAGTCGATTTGATTATCGCTATCCTGTATCCCCTGTCACGTAGTGACTGTGCCACCTTCCTGATTATATAGGTCTTTCCAACATTGTGCCAGCCAATAAATGCCAGGATCGGTATCATGTCAGATTCTGCCTCTATCTTCCAATATCTTGCCAGAGATCCCAAAAAGATGGAAATGACTTCTGGACACAGTCGGGATCCCTGATCTTGATTCCAGGGACCCTCAGACTGCTTATTGCAAATGCCATGGCCATCCTGTGATCTCTATAGGTATCTATTACTGCGCCATGCATATCTCGCCCACCCCTTATCACCAGACCATCTTCCAGTTCCTGTACTGAGGCACCTATCCTGGAGAGCTCCTGTGCCAATGCCTTTAGCCTGTCTGTCTCCTTTATCCTCAGATGTGCCACATTTTTTATAACTGTAGTGCCATTAGCAAAGGCAGCTACCACTGCAAGGCCTGGGACCAGGTCAGGCCACTTTCCCATGTCTATCTCTATGGCCCTGAGCCTATCAGGTCCCTGGATCGTGATTCCCCCTGGTCCTCTTTCTACAGAGCAACCCATAGTGGCAAGGATGTCTGCAAATATGACATCGCCCTGTAGGGAATCTGGAGGGATATTTTCTACTGTTATCCTGCTCCCTGTCACTGCCGCTGCTGCCCAAAAATAAGAGGCACTGGATGCATCCCCTTCTATAGGATATCCCCTGGCCTTATAGGTCCCCTGAGGTAAATAAAAGGTATTGCCTTCCTCTCGTACACCTATCCCGAATGCAGACATCACGGCCATAGTCATATCTACATAGGGCCTGGAGACCAGAGGGCCTTCCAGCCTGATTCGGGCCGGTGTCTCTGCATATGGGCCTATGAGCAACATAGAGGACAGGTATTGACTGCTCTTTGATGCAGAGAGCAATGCCTCTCCACCATCGAGCCCATGGGCATCTATCTCTAGTGGTGGACAGCCATCTGTACTCCTCGCCTTGACACCCCATGCCTTCAAGGCCTTGAGTAAGGGGGCTATCGGTCTCTCAGACATCCTCCTGGCCCCTGTGAGTCTATATGTGCCCTGGCCCAAACAGACCAGAGAGGTGAGAAAACGCATCCCTGTCCCGTTGTTGCCCAGATAGAGACTCTGACTCGTGGGCAGGATTCTTCCGCCCTGACCACCTATTGTCCAGTCTGGGCCCTTATCCTGGATGGAGATGCCCAGTAATCTGAGGCTATTTCTCAGGAGTAGTGTGTCCTCACTGTCTAGAGGCCCTCTCAACTCACTCTCTCCATCGGCCAGGGAGGCGATAACCAAGACCCTTTGGGTGATGCTCTTTGAGCCTGGGACCTTCACACTGGCCCTCAGATTGGTCCTTGTGTGCAACTCTATGATCTCGTCTCCTGAAGAGCTACCCATCTTCACATACCAATGGATTCACGCAGGGCCTGTTCCATGACCGGGATGGGCGCATTCTCTCCAGTCCAGAGCTCAAACTGTGCCACGCCCTGATATAATAGCATTTTTATGCCCTTTACTGTCCTGCAGCCTGCCACTGAGGCCTCTCTGAGCAGGCGCGTATCAGTTGGAGAATAGACAATGTCCATTACCACCTGAAAGTATGGCAGGAGTTCAGGAGAGATCGGGATCTCATTGACATTTGGGGTCATACCTACAGAGGTGGTATTTATCAGGATAGAGGCCTTTACTCCTGATATCCCATCCAGACCTGACCAGGAGGCATTGCAGGCCTCTGCCAGGACCTTTGCCCTCTCTGTGGTACGGTTTGCTATGTGGAGCCCTGCCACACCCATGTCCATCAGGCCCATACATACTGCCCTTGAAGCCCCACCTGCACCCAGTACCAGAACTCTCTTTCCCTTAAGCTCGGTGACCTCCTTGAGGGCATGGACAGCGCCCATCCAGTCTGTGTTTGTACCTATCAGGTGGCCAGCCCTGTTTATTATGGTATTCACTGCCCCAATCCGTCTGGCCACCGGGTCTATCTCATCCAAGAGGTCCACTATGGCCTCTTTGTGGGGTATGGTAACAGAGACCCCCTTTATGCCCAGGGCCCTTATGCCCCCTACTGCCCCAGGAAGGTCGGTCACATCAAAGGCCAGATAGACTGCATTTTTCCCAGTGGCCCTGAATGCCATATTGTGTATGGCAGGACTGAGGCTGTGACCTACTGGGTGGCCTATGATCCCATAGAGGTCAGTATGTGCATCAAGATAATTCATAGATCTCTCCTGTTCTGTGCCCTTATCCAGTTCAACAGACCACCTGAGGCCAGTATCTGGCGCTCCCTTTCAAAGAGCTCAATTCTGGCCTGTATCTTTTTGCCCCCTCTTATATCTATATCTACTCTATCTGAGCCATTCAGGATCGCGGCCTTCAGTCCAGATATGCTGATACTGTCTCCCTGTCTGATCTGTTCAAAGTCTCCTGGATCTACAAATGTGAGGGGTACAATGCCAAAGTTTATGAGATTTGCCTTGTGGATTCTGGCAAAACTCTTTACCAGCTTTACCCTGACCCCCAGATATCTTGGTGCCAGGGCGGCATGTTCCCTGGAAGAGCCCTGGCCATAGTTCTCTCCACCTACTATCATAATTGCAGCCTCTGTCTCCTTTGCCCTTGTGGAAAATCCTGGATCAATAGCAGAAAAGACATACTCACTGATAGCAGGTATATTGCTCCTGAGTGGCAGTATCTTACTGCCTGCAGGCATTATGTGGTCAGTGGTGATGTTGTCTCCTACCTTGAGGAGCACCTCTGCCTCTATATCTTCTGGTATAGGGTCGAATTCTGGAAGAGGTCTGATGTTTGGTCCACGTAGTATCTCTATATCCGACCCGTCTTTTCCTGGAGGGATTATCCCATTATCGTTGATCAGATATACATCAGGAATAGATATCTCTGGTGCATCTCCCAGGTCCCTGGGGTCAGTAATCACACCCATTATTGCAGATGCCACTGCAGTCTCTGGGCTACACAGATATACCTGGTCTCCTTCTGTGCCACTCCTTCCTGGGAAGTTTCTGGTAAAGGTCCTGAGAGAGATGGTGCCTGTGGCTGGTGCCTGTCCCATGCCTATACACCCCAGGCAACCACTTTGCTGTATCCTGGCACCTGCATGGATCAGTTTACGCAGTTCACCTCTAATGTCGAGGTTTTCAAGGACCTGCCTGCTTCCTGGATTTATCTCAAGTTCTACAGATGGGGCTATTCCCCTGTATTCCAGGGCATCTGCAACGACAGATATGTCTCTATACGAGGAATTTGCACAGGACCCTATTATCACCTGGAATACTGGCCGACCTGCCACTTCCTTTACAGGCACTACATTATCTGGAGATGAGGGACAGGCTATCATGGGCTCAAGAGAAGATAGGTCTATGTCAATTGTCTCGTGATATTGGGCATCTGTGTCGGCCCTGAGTTCCTGCCAGAGGCCTGCCCTCTCCTGGCTGTAGAGAAACTCCTTAGTCCTTTCGTCTGATGGAAAGACCGTGCTGGTGGCACCCAGTTCGGTCCCAAGGTTTGCTATAGTGGCACGGTCTGTCACAGAGAGCTCTGAGAGACCTGGCCCAAGGTATTCAATCACTCTCCCAAGGCCTCCCCTTACTGTCATCCTCCGGAGTACCTCCAGGATGATATCCCTTGCCGATACCCATGGTCTGAGACTTCCAGACAGGTGGATGCCCACTATCTTTGGCACTGTCAGATAGAAGGGCTGTCCAGCCATGGCCATGGCCAAATCTATCCCACCTGCCCCTATGGCAAGCATACCACATCCACCTGCCGTTGGTGTATGGCTGTCTGAGCCCAGAAGGGTCTTTCCAGGTACAGCAAATCTCTCCAGGTGTACCTGATGACATATCCCATTCCCAGGTCTGGAAAAATAGATGCCATATCTGGCTGCAATAGATTGAAGGAACCTGTGGTCATCTGCATTTCTAAAGTCTGACTGCAAGAGGTTGTGGTCCACATAACTCACTGAGAGTTCTGTCTTGACCCTGGGTATGCCCAGGGCCTCAAATTCCAGATAGGCCATGGTACCAGTGGCATCTTGGGTAAGGGTCTGATCGATCCGGATGGCTATTTGTCCACCAGAGACGACTTTACCCTCTAGCAGGTGTGCATCTAGAATCTTTTCAGTTACTGTCAGTCCCATTTGTTACTCCTGATATCCAGTTATGACTATACTGCAAAAAGTCGAGATTAATCAATACCGAACCCAAACCCTCTCCCCTGGATGGGACCATTGAACTGGTACTTGAGACAATACATCTTGCTGCATAAGTCTGAGTTTTGAGCTATCTTGGGCCAGACTTCATTATGGAGAAAATGTATGTTACGTAGTATGACTACTTTTGCCAGAATAGAGCCAGCAGGAGATGGCTGGTATTGCACAATAGAGCTGAGATCTGTAAATGCAAGGTTCTGTGATATCCATATCAGGCTGCCCGTCTGGATGGACCCCCTGAAAGAGCGGATAAAAAAGTTGGTACGTGAGAGGCTGCTTCGAGGCCATATTGACCTGGCTATAGCCTATGAGGGAAGTGAGACACCCAGGTCTATCTTTGAGCCTGACCTGGAGCTCGGGCGTTCTTATTTGAGTGCGGCCAGGAGACTCGCTGAGGGCCTTGGGATAGAAGGCAGCCTGGACCTCTCAGGCCTTTTGGCTGCCCTGGAGGGTGTTATAGTCACTCGTGAGCAACAGCCAGACATAGAGAAGGCATGGGAGAGGATAAAAGGGCCCTTGACAGACTTGCTCAATGGGGCCCTGGCGACGTCTCTGCTGGAAGGGGCAAGTCTGGAGAGAGACCTGAGATCGAGACTGGATCGAGTTGAGGAGTGGATCAATTCCATTTCGAGCCAGACAGAGGCACACCTTAGGGGAGCCCAAGAGGCACTGATAGACAGAATCCAGTCTATATTAAGGGATGTACCTGTAGATGAGGGTCGTCTGGTCCAAGAGGCAGCACTGCTTGCCAATAAGCTAGACATAACAGAGGAGATAGTCAGGGCCCACAGCCATATAGAACAGTTCAGGAGGTATCTAGAGAGGGAAGAGGCCGTAGGAAGAAGACTCGATTTTTTGCTTCAAGAGATCTTTAGAGAGGTCAATACCATGGCCTCCAAGTCGTCTGACTCCATGATCTCCCAATCAGTCGTAGAGATTAAGGACGAATTGGAAAAGATGCGAGAGCAGGTCCAGAACGTAGTATAAAGATTATAAGGAGAAGATTATGAACTGGAGGTACAAGCTACTCAATATTGGCTTTGGAAATACCATAGTGGCAGATCGTGTCGTTGCTATAGTCAATCCGTCATCTGCTCCTATGAAGCGCCTGAGAGAAGAGGCAAAGAGTAATAGTCGGCTTATAGATGCAAGCCAGGGACGTCGAACCCGCTCTATAATAATAACAGACAGCAATCATGTCATACTCTCTGCCATACAGACAGAGACAATTGCCCAGAGACTGGGTGCAGGCATCATGACCAAGATGGAAGAGAAAGACCCAAAGAGCTAAAGGAGTTCTTAAATGAAAAAAGGGGACCTCTTTGTAATTTCTGGCCCTTCAGGTGTTGGAAAGACAGTTCTGTGTCACAGGTTGCTCAGGCAGGTCCCTGGAATCTCTTTCTCTGTCTCATATACTACGCGTGGCCCCAGAAAAGGAGAATCTGATGGTATAGATTATCACTTCATTACTCAAGACAGGTTCAGGGAGATGGCCTCTAATGGTGAATTCCTTGAGTGGGCAGAGGTATATGGAGAGTCTTATGGGACTGCCAGGTCAGAGGTCTTATCAAGGCTTGACTCAGGAGAGGATATCTTATTGGACATAGATGTCCATGGGGCCAGACAGGTCCGCAGGTCCTTTCCAGAGACCATACTGATATTTCTGTTGCCTCCATCGTGGTCGGTCCTGGAGGCCAGGCTCAAAGGCAGAGGGACAGAAGACCCTTCAATGCTGAGGCTCAGGATGTCTAAGGCCAAATCAGAGCTAGAGACAGTGCATGAGTATGACTTTGCTGTGATAAATACAGACCTCCCTCAGGCAACAGAGGACCTGAAGTCTATAGTGCTTGCCCAGAGGTGCAGGGTCTCTCGAGTCCTGGAGGGTGGGTCATGGCCCCTGGTCTATGGCCCCAAATTATGCACCTCAGACACCAAACAGTAAAAAATCAGTTGCATGCCTTCTGACTGCAGATGGCTGCTGCATGATATGGGACAATGATATCAAGTCCAAAAAATGGGGTCCTTATCTGGGGAATACATCCAGTAATGGAACTCCTGAAGACCCGACCTGATGCCTGCCAAAGGCTTCTTGTATGTCCCTCTTTTGGGAAAAAGGAGATACAGGCCAGCCTCTTGCGTCTTGCAGAGAGCCACGGTGTAGACCTGAATCCCACAAGGGGTCTCACAGACCAGGGTGTTCCACCTGGCGCTGTACATCAGGGAGTAGCTGCCTGGGTAAGACCTGTCTGGTCTACTGATTTCTCTCATCTACCACAATTGTGGAGGGGCAAGGTCCCCTTGATAGTGGTCTGTGATCAGGTGACTGATCCACAGAATCTGGGTGCCATTATACGTTCCTCTGTGGCACTAGGCAGCCAGGCAATCCTGCTATCTGGCCGTAAGACCGTGCATATTACAGGGACAGTGGCAAAGGCCTCTTCTGGTGCCCTCTTTCACACAAAGATATGCCAGGTAGTGAATCTGGTAAGGGCACTGAGGCAGATCAAAGAGATGGGCCTTTGGGTGGTAGGCTTGACCCCTGATGGTAACAGTGTATTATGGGAATCAGATTTGCTTATACCCTTAGCCCTTGTAGTTGGTTCAGAAGGCCTGGGATTACGTCGTCTGGTCAGAAAGACCTGTGATCTGCTGGTCAAGATACCCCATCTTGGTCCTATAGATTCCATGAACGTTGCTTCTGCTGCTAGTATAGCCCTGTATGAGGTTGCAAGACAGAGTCTGTGGTTATCACCTGATATTATTCTGAGGCAATAGACTTTATGATGGGTCTCTATGAAAAGGCAACTGGCATTACCTATGCGATAGCCAGGCCTTTTTTGGAGCTGTGGTCCAGATTAGAAGGGAAAGGTGGAATGCTGCCTGGCCAGTTGGGACATCTATCTAATTATATTAGTGAGGCCGGGCCCCAGGATATATGGCTACAGGCAGTCTCAGTAGGAGAGGTTGGAGTGGCTGAGGCCCTGATCCAGGCCATTGACCGTCAGGCACCAGGTCTAAAGATCCTCATATCTACTTCTACTCCTGCAGGGTTTGCCAGGGCAATATCTTGCCTTGGTTCCCGTTGTCCTGTAATTCCCTATCCATTTGACTTTCCCCAGGTAGTCCGCAGAATAGTAAGGGAGGTACGTCCCAAGGTCTATGCCTGTCTTGAGACAGAGCTCTGGCCCAATCTGATAAGGGCAGTAAGGCAGTTTGGGGGCAAGACCGTGCTCCTGAATGGCAGAATCTCGGTCAGGTCCTTTCCCAGATACCTGAAGATCCTCTCCATTACCAGACCTATCTTTGCCGGTTTTTCAAAGATCTGTGCCATCTCTGAGATCCATGCAGACCGAATGGTGGCACTTGGTGCCCCCATGGACAGAATACATATTACAGGGAATGCAAAATTTGAGGGCCTCTTGTCCAGGCCTGACCTCGCTCGACTGAGAGACCTGCGCAGGCGCCTGGATATAGATGAATCCATGGACGTCTTTGTTGCTGGAAGCATTAGAGGAGGTGAAGAAAGAGAGGTAATAACTGCCTATAATATACTCCGTAGCAAGTGGCCAGACCTGATCTTCTTTTTGGTCCCAAGGCACCTAAAAAATATACCTGCCTTTGAAGACATATTGAAGTCAGAGAATATGGCATACCAGCTCTGGAGTGATCTGGAAGTAAAACAGCGGCGGAGTGCAAATACCATATTGGTAGACGTAATAGGTCCGCTTTTTGACCTCTATGGCCTGGCTACAGTGGCCTTTGTAGGGGCCTCTCTGGTGCCAAAAGGTGGACAAAATCTCTTAGAGCCAGCTGCCTGGGGGTGTCCTGTTATCTATGGTCCTCATACAGAAGATTTTGAGGAGGCAAGGATGACCCTTGAATCCTATGGGGGCGGCCAGGAAGTAAAGAACGGAAGAGATCTGGCAGAGGTAGTGGGCCTGCTACTTGACAGACCAATGCAGAGAGAGACACAGGCCAAAAAGGCCCGCACTGCCCTGGAGAGCCTGGCCAATGGAGTTGCTACCAGGCAGGCAGATATATTGCTACAGGTACTGCAGTCCCAGGACTGATCTCAACTCCTGTCTCTCTGTATCACAATGAGGCTCCGCCTGTGGCCACTGACTGGGACCTGAGTCCTTATAATATTGTATCTCCATCCAATGAGGTCCCCTTTTCCTAATTTCATGTCTATATGAGGTCCCTTCATAGCTATTATCATGCCATTACTTGAGATCAGGGGCCCTGCCATATCTATGAGTTCTGCCATGGGTCCCAGGGCCTGACTGACGGCTATATCAAATCCCCCTGGGGGTAAGTGCCTGGGTATATATGAACCTATCCTGCCATGCTCTGCCCAGATGCCAGTGAGACCTGTCTCTGCAATGACTGTATTGAGAAATGAGACCTTTTTTCTGACTGCATCGACAAGTACAATCTCAAGATCACGGCGGAGAAGCTTTAAGACAAGTCCTGGAGAACCTGCACCTGTACCTATATCCAGGAGATAGTAGGCACCTCCTGGCAGGTGTTGGACCAGGACCAGGGTATCTCCTATATGCTTGAGGGCCATGTCCTCTAAGGTCTTTAGTCCAGTGAGGTTAACATGCTGATTCCAGGAGTAGAGTTCCTCCAGATAGGCCATAAGGCCCCTCGAGATCTCCTCTGTAGGGATCAGTCCGCCCTTCAACAGGAGCTCTTCCACCAGGGCCTTAATCTTTTTCTGTCTTTTCGCCAAAGACTTCTGCACTGAAGATATAGACCTTTGTATTTGGGTCTTTCCAGCAGCCAGGCGCCATGCCTGCCTTTATGCAGGTCTGATCCAAGAAGGTATACCTGTCCCATCCATATTCTGTGGCTACCTGTGGCAAGAGCACACCACGATAGGGGCCATTGACAATATAGATCCCATGTATACCTACCTGGATCTCATCCAGATCGGTCGTCTCTCTCAGAGGTGTAAGGGCAGAGACCTCCAGGTCTATCTCATCAAGTTCAGAGGGACTAAGCGGACGGAACCTGGGGTCATTAAAGGCCGCTGATATGGCCATATCGCCTACTATCTCGTATAGAGGTCTGTCTGCTATAAAGGTCCCAATACATCCCCTGAGTTGCCCATGCCTGTGAAGTGTCACAAAGGCCCCTCTGTGTTCTAGGAGGTTCAAGTCTGTCACTCTGGGAAGGGTAAAGGGAAGGCCCTCCAATTCCCTCTTTATGGATTCTCTTGCTATCTTGAGTAAGACTTGCCTCTCACGGCTGGAGAGTTTCCCGCTTTCCATGGCTACAGCCTCCAGTATCTGATGTTTGTATTGTCAAAATCGCCTGGTTCATAGAGGTCCTTTACGTCTATTACCACTCCCCTGTCAGGGGTAATGATCTCTTTCACTGCAGTGCTTCCGGCCTCTATATAGGCCCTATGGGCTACTGCAAGTATAACTGCATCTACATTGACAGGCAGCTCACGTAGCAGGCGGATGCCATATGTGGCCTGTGCATCTCTTGGATCTGCAAGGGGGTCATGTATCAAGGGCTCAATACCATACTCCCTGAGCTCACGCACAATATCCATTACCTTGGTATTCCTTATATCAGGGCAATTTTCCTTAAACGTGAGCCCAAGTATCAGGACCCTGGCCCCTTCTACCCGGACCCTGGCATGGATAAGCTCCTTAACTGTCCTCTGCGCTATATATGTACCCATTGAGTCGTTGATGCGGCGCCCTGCCAGGATGACCTCTGGGTGATATCCCTGTCGCTGGGCACAGTATGTGAGGTAATATGGGTCTACACCAATGCAGTGTCCACCCACCAGACCTGGTCTAAAGGGGAGGAAATTCCACTTGGTCTCTGCGGCCCTGAGCACTGCCTGGGTATCAATACCCAGACGGTTGAAGATTATGGCCAATTCGTTCATGAGTGCGATATTGAGGTCTCTCTGTGTATTTTCTATTACCTTGGCTGCCTCAGCCACCCTTATGCTCTCCGCCCTGTAGACCCCTGCATCCACTATGAGTCCATAGGCACTTGCTATCTCATCTAGTGTCTCCTGATCCTGGCCTGCCACCACCTTTATTACTGTAGCCAGGGAGTGCTCCCTGTCTCCAGGATTTATGCGTTCAGGTGAATAACCGATCTTAAAGTCCCTTCCACACCTGAATCCAGAGAGCCTTTCAAGGATTGGGACACATATATCCTCGGTTACCCCTGGATAGACCGTGGACTCATATACTACAATGGTATTCTGCTTCAGGTTCTGCCCAACGATCTCTGAAGCAGATACAATATGACTGAGATCAGGCTGATGACTGTTGTTTATAGGGGTAGGTACGGCCACCACAATCATATCCACCTCTCTCAACAGGACAGGGTCGTTGGTAAAGGTGAGATGTACTGCCTGTCTAAATTCCCTGTCGTCTAGCTCTCCAGTGGGGTCTTTGCCCTCTCTGTAGCTCTCTATTTTCTCTCTAGATATATCGAAACCTATGGTCTCTATCTTTTTGCCAAACGCTATTGCCAGGGGGAGCCCTACATAGCCTAGACCTACCACCCCTACAGAATTTATTGTCATATGCACCTTTCTCCTTAGATCTCTATAATCAGGATAACCTGCTGTCTTGATACAGGCAGGTCTGGACAAACCAGAATAGATAAGGATATATATTAAGTATAAGTGTATTGTAAAGTGTCCTCTCTACTAATCCCACAAATGAAAATATATTTTTAGGAGCGTTGAGGAGATGAGCCTTGAGCCCACACAAAAGAGATTGTCTATTTCCATCTTGCTATTATATTTGATAGTGGCAATTATTGTCTTAATACCAATAGTATCATCTGCTAAGTCATGGTACATAAGGCCCCGTGCAGAGATCCCTCTGAGAAGTGGGAAGGGGCAAGAATACAGGATTGTTAGTATACTCAAGGAAGGCAGCCAGGTAAAACTCCTCCAGGAAGATGGGGCCTGGGCCAGGGTGGAGACTGGAGCCAATAAAGAGGGATGGATACTCAAGAGATATCTGAGCAGTTCTCCGCCCCTGGAAGATCTAGTTGCCAGGCTGAAGGCCAGTAAGACCAGGGCCGAAAGACAGGCAGCCGATATCAGTAAGAAGCTGGATGAGGTCTCCAGTGCCTCTAAGCAGTGTAGTCATGACCTGGAGGCCTGCATTCAGGAGAGAGATCAGATAAAAAAGGCCTATGAGGCCCTAAAGATAGACGCCTCTGACACCATACAGCTCAGGCGTTCTGTTTCAGAGACTGGCAGGCAGCTACAGGAGATAAGGCAGAGACTCCTTGCAGCTGAAGAGGAGAACAGGCATCTCAAGAATATGGAGAGAATAAAGTGGTTTCTGGCAGGTGGAGGGGTCTTTGTATCTGGATGGATCATAGGCCTGATAACAGGCAGAGGACGTAGACATAAGACCTTAGTCCTATGACAGAGAAAGAGGTACATAGATGTCCCTGGTGTGGGAAACCAATTACATTTGAGGGGAATCCCTATAGGCCCTTCTGTAGCAAGAGGTGTAAGATGGCAGACCTCGATGCATGGTTTAGAGAAGAGTATCGGATATCAAGTCCTATATGGCCTGAGGAGCCTGGGGACACAGAACCATATGAAAAGGAGCATTGATCCCACCGTCGACGTACAGGTTCAACAGTGGTATGAACGCTTACAGGTATATTAAACAGGGTCAAAGAGATATATGGAAGACTTCACTTTATATGATATAATTATAATTGGGACCGGGCCTGCAGGCCTGCAGGCCGCAATTCATGCAGCCAGGAAAAAGATAAAAGTACTCGTGCTTGGCCGCCCGAAATCGAGCAGCCTGTACAGGGCCCATATCGAAAACTACTGCTGTATATCTGGACTAAAGACAGGAGAAGAGCTGCTGTCAACAGGCATACAGCAGGCAAAGGGCTTTGGAGCTAAATTCCTCCAGGAAGACGTCATATCCATTGCTGCCTCTTCAGATATCTATCAGGTAACCACTGAAAGTGGAGATATCTATTCTGCCTATAGTCTGATAATTGCGACCGGAGTAACACGTCATGGCCTTGGACTCAAGAGAGAAAAAGACCTGGTGGGCAGGGGAGTCAGCTACTGCGTCGACTGCGATGCAAATTTCTATCACAATGCGAAGGTGGCAGTAGTCGGAGATGGGAGTGCCGCGGCCCATGGTGCAGTCACTCTGAGTAAGATCGCAAGACATGTCACTCTTATAACAAGAGACCTGAGGGTAAGCCCTCAACTCAAGGCCGAGCTAGACAGAGACAATATCTCAGTACTCAAGGGCTCTGTGGTAGAGAGCCTCAAGGGGACCGATAAGCTGGATGGCATTGTGCTCAGAGATGGGACAGAGCTCCAGTTGGATGGCCTATTTATAGAGGGAGGTGCCAAGGGTGCGATGGAGCTTGTGGCCTCTCTGGGTGTGAGACTGGACCCAGAGAAATTTACCTATATTCTTACTGACAAAAGACAGGCCACCAATGTACCTGGTATCTATGCAGCAGGGGATATATGTGGACGTCCATTTCAGATGGCAAAGGCCGTAGGAGAGGGCTGTATAGCAGGTCTTTCTGCCAGCAGTTTTGTGCTCAAAAAGAGGATCAGATGATCCTGAAGTCCTATACAGTCGGTCCCCTGTCTGTACAGGCATACATAATAGGGTGTCCTGATACAGGTATAGGTATGGTCATAGACCCTGCAGGGAGCGAAGATATACTGGCACGAGAGGTCTCTGCATCTGGTCTCACCCTGCGCTATATAGTCAATACCCATGGTCACCCAGATCATACCTGTGGGAATCGCCGGATGAAGGCCCTTACAGGTGCACCTGTACTCATGCACAGTGCCGACGATGTCATGTTCAGGAATCCAGGGGTGATCGAGGTCTTCAGGGCATGGGGCCTTGAACCTGCCCCTCCTGCAGACAGATACATTGACCACGGAGATATAATCGAGGTCGGCAGACTCAGATTTAAGGTAATCCACACACCAGGACACTCTCCAGGCTCGGTATGTCTGTATGGACATGGCTATATATTTACAGGAGATACGCTGTTTGTAGGTGCAGTTGGCCGTACAGACCTGCCAGGAGGCTCTTATGACACCCTGATCAGGTCCATTAAGACCTACATCCTGCCCCTTCCAGACTCCACTATAGTGCTCCCAGGGCATGACTATGGAGACCAGCCTACCTCTACCATTGGACGAGAGAAAGAGACCAATACCTACCTCATATAGCCCTCCAGGGCTCGTGATCTCCTGTCCCTCCAGTCTCCCTATATGTGAGAGGTGGGAGGACCTGGTGTCTGCCATAGAGCAGAATCAGATAGTCATTGTCACTGGAGAGACGGGCTCAGGAAAGACCACACAACTCCCAAAGATATGCCTTGAGGCGAAGAGGGAAAGGATTGCCTGCACACAGCCCAGGAGGGTGGCAGCAGTGACAGTGGCAGCAAGGGTGGCAGAGGAACTGGGTCCAATAGGCCCAAGGCTTGTGGGCTATAAGATACGCTTCAGAGACAGGACAGGTCCTGAGACCAGGATCAAATTTGTGACCGATGGCATGCTCCTGGCCGAGGTGCAGCATGACCCAGAATTCAGGGCATATGACACCATAATTGTAGATGAGGCCCATGAGAGGAGCCTCAACATAGACTTCCTCCTGGGCATACTCAGAAGGGTCTTGTCCTCAAGGCCTGATCTCAAGGTCATTATCACCTCTGCCACCATGGATACAGCACACTTCTGTAAGGCCTTTGGCAATGCACCAGTAATAGATATCGCAGGCCGCAGCTATCCAGTAGAGATCCGTTACAGGTCTGTAGAAGACGAGGATATCACTACAGTTGAAATGGTCGTTGCCGCAACACTGGAAGTCACCAGAGAGGACCCATTCGGTGACATACTGATATTTCTTCCTACAGAGAGAGAGATCCAGGAGACAGTCAAGGTCCTGAGGGCCAGATGTGGAGATAGGGCAGTTGTACTGCCCATGTACGGGAGGCTGGCCGCTGTTGACCAGAGACGCATATTTAGACACACCTCTCTACAGAAGATCGTGGTGGCCACAAACGTGGCAGAGACCTCTATTACAGTGCCTGGAATCAGATATGTAATAGACTCAGGACTGGCCCGAATCGCCAGATATAATGTAAGATCCCATACAAAGGCACTCCCGATCTCTCCTATATCCAGGGCCAGTGCAGACCAGAGGGCCGGACGTGCGGGCAGGGTCGAGTCCGGTGTCTGTATCCGTCTATATAGCGAAGAAGACTATCTGAGTCGGCCAGAATATACCCTGCCAGAGATCCAGCGATCTAACCTGGCAGAGGTGGTACTCCATCTCCTGGCCATAGGCCAGAGACCAGTTGAGGAGTTTCCATTTGTGGATGCCCCATCTCCACAGGCCATAAGAGAGGGTTTTGCCACACTGAGGGAGTTGGGCGCCATCGATGCGGCAGGCAGACTGACCAGGATGGGCAGGATGATGGCCAGGCTACCTCTGGACCCCAGGATCTCCAGGATGATCCTGCAGGTCAGAAATGGGGATGCGCTCAAGGAGGTAGTCATTATAGCATCTGCCATGAGCATCCAGGACCCCAGAGAACGCCCGGCAGGCAAGGAGAGACAGGCCGATCAGGTCCACAGTGTCTTTAAGGACCCTTCCTCAGACCTCTTGAGCTTTATCAGGATATGGAATGCCTATCAGGTAGAGCTAGAGGCTGGGGGCAGCAGGAATCAGATGCGGAGATTCTGTAAGGATCACTTCCTCTCCTATAACAGGATGCAGGAATGGAGAGACATATATGACCAGATCAGGACTACCCTCAGGGAGACAAGAGGCATTTCCCGGATTCCTAAGTCCCCACGGCCAGAGGTCACAGAATCGCTCAGCCGCAAGATCCACTGTGCCGTGCTCTCTGGATTTCTGGGACAGATTGCCATCAGACAGGAGGGGGCGCGCTATCTTGCTGCACACGGCAGAGAGGTCTTCCTATTTCCTGGATCATCGCTCTATAAGAAGAGACCAAAGTGGATAGTGGCAACAGAGCTCGTCAGGACCTCCAGGCTCTTTGCAAGGACAGTGGCCGCCATTGAGCCCGAGTGGATAGAGGGACTGGCCTGCGGCCTATGTAGATATAGCTATTCTGGAGCCCACTGGGAGAAAGACAGGGGAGAGGTGATGGCATGGGAAAAGGTCACGCTTTTTGGACTCCCTATAGTAGAGAGACGCAAGGTCAGCTATGGAAAGATCGATCCTGGAGAGGCCAGGGAGATCTTTATAAGACAGGCCCTGATCCCAGGAGAGCTCAGGAGGAGATATGGCTTTCTGGACCACAACATGGAGTTGATCTCAGAGGTCCAGGACCTGGAAGACAGGACCAGGAAAAAGATCATGGTGGACGAAGAGGTCCTCTATTCTCTGTACGATAGAGGATTAAAGGACATCGAAGCAGAGCTGCCATTCCAGATATTGAGTGAGCCTACCCTCGCTATGGCCATACGTATTGGTCAGGACAGTCCCTTGCGCTTCAAGAAAAAAGACCTGCTCGTGGCCGTTCCAGACGCCGATGAGATTGCCCTGTTTCCTGGTCACATAGAGGTCTCAGGCCAGACACTCTCTCTGAGCTATCGCTTTTGTCCTGGAGACAGGGCAGATGGGGTCACTGTAGAGATCCCTGCAGATATTGTCTCTTCTCTATCTCCAGAGCCATTTGAGTGGCTGGTCCCAGGGATGCTGGAGGAAAAGGTCCTGTTCCTCTTGAGGTCTCTACCCAAGCAGGTGCGCAAAAGATTGGTGCCTATACCCAGGGCTGCAGAGAAGGTCACTAAAGACATAATGGAGGTCAAAGGCAGCCTCTTTTCTGCACTAGAGCAGGTCCTCTCTAGAGAGTATGGTCTGCATGTAGGCAGAGAGATGTGGCCAGACCCTAAGGACCTGCCGGAACACCTCTTGATGAGGTTTGAGTTACTGGCACAGGGAGGAAAGGTCATAGACTCTGGACGCGACCTCTGTTCTATAAAAAAGAGGTGGGAGGAATCTAGCTCCAGCCTCCACAGCAGGGCCCCCGGATGGCTTGAGGCCCAGGCCAGGTGGGAGGCATCTGACATAAGCCTGAAGGACCTCCCTGACCTCCCTGACAGGATCCCTATATCTCTAGATCAGATGTCTGTTCAGGCCTTCCCTGCTATTGTCCTGGAAGACAGAGAGAGAGTGGGTATTCGGCTCTTTGCTACGCCAGAGGAGGCCCTCTCAGAGACTCAGGAAGGGGCAAGGAGACTCCTTGCCGACCTGCTTGTCACAGAACTTGAATATCTCAAGAGAAACTGTGTACCTGAGGGCCTGCCTATAGAGGCATATATGGCCTTTGGGGGCATAGAGAGACTGCAGAGGTCCATATATGCATTTCTCTCAAGGGAGCTGCTGGGGAGCTGGAGGCATGTCCCAACCAGATCTGAACTGCTGGATAGGGCCAGAAGGCTGAGGGGAGAGATATTCCAACGTGCCACCCCTATCATAGACCTCTTGAGAGAGATACTCGAGATGAGACTCCTGACCCAAAAAAAGATAACCCGTCTCTGTCCCCAGTCTCTCAGAGACCTCGAGGCAGAGCTAAACAGGCTTACCCCCCCAGGATTCCCCAGAGATGCAGACCTGGAGAGACTGCAGGACCTGCCAAGGTACCTAAAGGCCCTGTTCATCAGGGCAGACAGGGCATATGTCAACCCCTCAAAAGACAGGGCAAAGGCATCCAGATTGAGGCCATTTTTGACCAGGCTCAGAGAGGCCAGGGCCTTCCTGGAGAAAAACAATACACCAGAGGTCCGGTCAGAAATACTCCTATTTGAGAGACTGATTGAAGAATATAGGGTATCCATATTTGCCCCTGAACTCGGCACAGCCATGCCAGTCTCTCCAAGGCGTATCTCAGAGGAGTGGAAGAGGCTTACAGGAGGACTATTCTGATCTCTGATCAAGCTATGCCCCTGAACCCCTTCTTACCATTTTGTAGAAAACAGACCTAAATCTTACATAAATGTCCTGACAGTACTCCTATTTTATCTCCTATAGTCTTCCTATAAAGAACTGTTTTAAGATCAAAAATTAGAGAAGAGGTCCTATGGCATCAATATTGAGTATATCAGACACAGTATCTCATCTTATACTCAGAAAGGAGTAACACTATGGAAAAGGGAGGCAAAAATAGGATATTCAAAGAGATAGTTCTGGCAGTACTGATATACTGTATGACAGTTCCAGTCCCTGTCTGGGCCGATAGCAATAGACCCACGGTAGAGGCAACAATAAGCTTTATGACCCAGTACATATGGCGTGGTCAAGAACTCAGCAGAGATAGTCTGATCATTGAGCCATCCTTTACGGTTGGCTATAAAGGCCTTGCCATCAATATATGGCAGAATATTGATACAGACTACTGGGACACCTCATACGATGCAGACAACCTGAATGAGACAGATACCACAGTTTCTTATAGTCATGACTTTGGTCATTTTGGACTGGAGATAGGTTATATCTGGTATGACCTGGTCCACACAAATGATAGCCATGAGGTATATGCGTCTGCTACACTCAATACCTTTCTCTCTCCCACACTGACTATATACAGGGAGTTTGCCCATGCCCCTAGTACCTATATTACTTTGGCTGTATCCCATAGCATGGCCCTTCCATGGCATGGTATCAGCCTGGATCTTGGCCTGAAGGGGAGCTATTTGATCTCCAATGATAAAGGGGCCTATCCAGATCCCAATAATCCAGACAAGAGGTATATTGACTTTCACGACGGCCTCCTCTCTGCTGCACTAAATGTCCCTGTAAATAGGTATATTACAGTAAGTCCAGAGGTTGACTGGTCCTTTCCCCTTTCAAGTGATGCAGCCAGGGACATGGCGATGCGGAATGCAGGCCATGGTGCCAAGGACAATTTTGTCTATGCCGGTCTCTCAGTAAGCCTGGCATTTTGAGGGTTACATTTTACTACAAAAATGTAGGATTTGAGGTAAAAAACTACAAAAATGTAATTTTTGGTCCTGTATCAGGGAGGTGACTAAAGAGTAAATAATCAAAAGAAACAGAGGTTTAGCCAAAGATAGGACAGTGGCACTCACTTTGCTTAATAATTCTCCTTTTAGGCAGTGGTATAACAAAAATGTAAGTCTGAAAGGAGATAGTCTATGCCTCAGATCCAAGGAGGAGATACTGCATTTGTACTGATTGCAGCGGCATTGGTATTTTTGATGACCCCTGGCCTGGCACTGTTCTATGGAGGGATGGTAAGGAGCAAAAACGTGCTGGGTACCATTATGCAGAGCTTCATTATCATCTCTGTAGTCAGTCTGGAGTGGATATATGTGGGCTATAGCATGTCCTTTGGCCCTGATGTCGGGGGTCTCATTGGGAATCTCTCATGGATGGGACTAAAGGGAGTAGGGGCAGCACCTAATCCTGACTATGGCCCGACTATACCGCAGACAGTATTTATGATCTACCAGTGCATGTTTGCAGTGATCACTCCTGCCCTTATCACAGGGGCCTTTGCAGAACGTATGCGTTTTGGTCCCTTTCTCTTATTCAGTCTCCTCTGGACCATTGTGGTCTATAATCCAGTATGTCACTGGGTATGGGGTGCTGGTGGCTGGCTAAAGGCCAAAGGGGTCCTGGATTTTGCCGGGGGTCTGGTAGTACATCTGACATCTGGTGCCGCGGCCCTGGCTGCAGCCCTGGTCTTGGGCCGACGCAAGGGATATGGAAAAGAGAATTTCCTGCCCCATAACCTCCCAATGACGCTCCTCGGTGCAGGGATCCTCTGGTTTGGATGGTTTGGGTTTAATGCCGGAAGTGCTCTGGCTGCAAATGCAGTTGCTGGAACGGCCTTTGTATCTACCCATCTTGCCGGCATGTCTGGAATGGCCATGTGGGTCCTATTAGAATGGGTGCACCGTGGCAGGCCCACAACACTCGGTGCGGCCTCAGGTGCAATAGCAGGTCTTGCCACAGTGACACCTGCAGCCGGATTTGTCAGCCCAAATTCTGCCGTCATTATAGGTCTCTTGGCTGGAGTCTGTTGCTATATGGCAGTAAATGCCAAAGGTAAGTTTGGCTACGATGACAGTCTGGATGTCGTAGGCATCCATGGTGTCGGTGGGCTGCTTGGCACACTCTGTCTCGGGCTCTTTGCCACTAAGGCAGTAAATCCTGGGGGCGCTGATGGCCTCTTTGCAGGAAACCCGGGATTTTTTGGGGTCCAGGCCCTTGCTGTATCAATAGTAGCAGTCTATGCCTTTGTAGTAAGCTGGGTCCTGTTAAAGCTTGTAGATGTCCTTGTAGGCCTGAGATTGCCAAGAGAAAAAGAGATCGAGGGTCTGGACCTGAGCGAACACAGTGAAACGGCCTATAATGCCTGATCTTGTATAAAAATGGATATGAACAATTACAGAAAGACAATAAGATAATGAATACAGGCGATATAGCCTTTATGTTGACAGCCAGTGCCCTTGTCATGTTCATGACCCCTGGGCTGGCGCTGTTTTATGGAGGCCTTGTACGTTCCAAAAATGTCTTGAGCACTGTTATGCAGAGCTTTATCTGCCTGGGGATAGTCTCTATTATCTGGGTTGCCTATGGTTACTCCCTGGCATTTGGTCCTGATATTAGTGGATTTATTGGAAATCTCCACTGGGCATGGCTGAATGGTGTGGGCACAAGACCAGGCCCATACTCAGACAGCATCCCAAGCCTGCTCTTTTGTACATTTCAACTGATGTTTGCAGTCTTGACTCCAGCACTCATAACAGGTGCCTTTGCTGAGAGGATGAAATTTTCTGCCTTCTTGATATTCACCTTTCTGTGGAGTTCTCTGGTATACATGCCAGTGTGTCACTGGGTCTGGGGTGGCGGATGGCTTGAAAAGATGGGGGCCCTTGACTTTGCCGGAGGGACTGTAATCCACATCAATAGCGGTATGGCTGCCCTGGCAGCCGCACTCATTATAGGCAAGAGAAGGGGATGGGGTCATGAGATATTTCACCCCAATAACCTGCCAGCTACTATCCTGGGAGGTGGCATATTGTGGTTTGGATGGTTTGGTTTTAATGCAGGGAGTGCCCTTGCAGCAGGAGGAAGCGCCTGTCTGGCCTTCATTACCACACAGGTAGCTGCTGGAGCGGCCACCCTCTCATGGGTCTTTGCTGAATGGATACTTCAGGGTAGACCTACGACCCTTGGAGCCGCATCTGGGGCCCTGGCAGGGCTGGTTGCAATTACCCCTGCTGCTGGATTTGTCAGCCCGGTATCTGCTATAATTATTGGCCTGATAGCCGGTGTACTCTGCTATATGGCCGTGCTGGCCAAATCCAGACTTGGCTATGACGATGCCCTGGATGCAGTTGGGGTACACGGGATTGGGGGCATATGGGGTGCATTGGCCACAGGGCTCTTTGCCTCAGTCACCATGAATCCGCATGGTGCGAATGGCCTCTTCTTTGGGAATCCACATCAGTTTATAGTACAGGCAATAGGAGTAGGGGCAACCATGATATATTCATTTGTTGTCAGCTTTATTATCCTCAAGGCAATTGATATTACTCTAGGACTTAGAGTAAATATAGAAGAAGAGGTCCAGGGGCTGGACATCAGTCAACACAGTGAAGTTGGCTATTCTATATAAAAGAGGCATGAGCCATAAGGAGTAATTATGAAAAAGATTGAAGCCATCATAAAACCATTCAAGCTAGACGATGTAAAAGATGCCCTTAACGAGATTGGTATCAAGGGGATGACGATCTCTGAAGTCAAGGGATATGGCCGTCAAAAAGGCCATCAGGAGATCTACCGCGGTGCAGAGTATGTGGTAGATTTTATCCCAAAGGTCAAACTCGAGATAATCGTAGATGCAGGTCAGGCACCACAGGTAGTGGAAAAGATCAGGGAATCTGCCTATACTGGAAAGATCGGGGACGGTAAGATCTTTGTATTTCCATTAGAGGAGGTCATAAGGGTCAGGACAGGTGAGCGTGGTAACGAGGCCATATAGGCCTATCTGAATAATCCCAGTTATATATCATTCTTAGCAATAATCAATAAATGTAAAGGAGAATAGTTATGACACCAAGACAGGTATTGGACATGGCAAGCGAGAAGGGTATCAAGGTGGTAGACCTTCGCTTCGTTGACTTTTTGGGACTGTGGCAGCACTTTAGTGTGCCTATATGCGAGCTGAGCGAGGCCAGTATTGAGGGGGGCTTTGGCTTCGATGGCTCAAGTATACGTGGATGGCAGCCAATCAATGCCAGCGATATGCTTGTTGTCCCAGATCCCAGCACAGCACAGATAGATCCATTTATGCAGATACCTACCCTGGTCCTGATTGGAGACGTTATAGACCCCATAACCAGGAAACCATATTCAAGGGCCCCCAGAAATATAGCCAAAAAGGCCGAGGCCTATCTAAAGAATACAGGCATTGGCGATACTGCCTACTTTGGTCCTGAGGCTGAATTCTTTATCTTTGACGATGTGCGTTTTGATAACAGCAGTAATGGATGCTTCTATGAAGTGGATTCACTAGAGGGAATCTGGAATACAGGGAGGGATGAGTGCCCTAATTTGGGCTATAAACCCCGCCACAAAGAAGGCTATTTCCCAGTCCCACCTATGGACAAATTCCAGGACCTGAGAAGCGAGATGTTGACAACATTACAGCAGGTAGGTGTTGATGTTGAATGCCAACACCACGAGGTGGCCACTGCAGGGCAGGCAGAGATAGATATGCGTTTTAAACCCCTGGTCAAGATGGGCGACAACCTCATGTGGTTCAAGTATGTACTCAAAAATGTGGCCTACAGAAATGGGCGGACGGTCACCTTTATGCCAAAGCCCCTCTTTGGCGATAATGGCAGTGGTATGCATACCCACATCAGCATATGGAAGGACGGTCAACCTGTCTTTTCAGGTAACAAATATGCCGGTTTTTCCGATATAGGTCTATACAGTATAGGTGGCATCCTCAAACACTGCCGTGCCATCTGTGCCTTCAGTAATCCCTCTACAAACTCTTATAAGCGTCTGGTGCCAGGCTTTGAGGCCCCTGTAAACCTGGCCTACTCAAGCCGAAACAGGAGCGCTGCGGTCCGTATACCCATGTATTTTCCTTCTCCTGGTGCCAAGAGACTTGAATTCAGGACTCCAGATCCGTCCTGTAATGGCTATCTGGCCTTCTCTGCAATGCTGATGGCAATCCTTGATGGTATTGAGAACAAGATCGATCCTGGTGAACCCCTAGATAAAGATATCTATGGGCTGCCACCTGAGGAGCTGGCCAGTATCCCTTCAGCTCCTGGCTCTCTAGAAGAGGCCATAGAGGCACTCAAGGAAGACCACGAATTCCTGCTAAAGGGAGACGTATTTACACAGGACGTCATTGATATGTGGATCGACTATAAGACAGAACATGAGATCAATGCAGTCAGGCTGCGTCCACATCCCTATGAATTCTATCTATACTTTGATGTATAGATCTACCTCAAGGTAATTTCTACATCCCCGGCCAGGGTAGCCCTTCTCAGGGTTTCAGGAGCAGCCTGACACAAGATCAGGCACTTTGCCCATGAAAGCCTTGAGAGGCTACATCTGGCCGGCGACGACGTAAAGTTCAACAGGAGGTCATAGCTTACATCAGGTGCCTCATTTATTACCCTTTTTCCTCCTGCGGGGTCTCCGTCCCATGCGTTGATTGAGAAAGTCCCTTATGACAGTAAAATAGATATCTCCTGCCTTTTCCATTATATCCTCTCTGCATGCACTGGGTACTATCTGGAACTGTGTGGCCCTTGAACGACTCTCTGCCAGGAGGGAATCGATCTCATTTATAGATACGACTTGATCACGGTAGCTGTGTATAAACAGGACGGGCTTATGGTACCTGAGCATCTTAGAGCGATTAGAAAAGAGATCCCCACCAGAAAAAGAGATCCCCTTGCCTGAAAGGAAACTCTCTGTAGTATCAAAGGCACTTTCCAGTATGAGGGCCAGAGAGTCCTTGACATGACGAGAGGCAAGGTCTAAGGCAATGGCACTACCCAGGGAACGGCCCATAAATACCAGGGGACCAGTCCTCTGGGCCTCACTATACCAGTCTTTTACTGCCTGATAGAGGGCCTCGGCGTCTTTTGGCAGGGCACTGATGGAAGGTTCGCCGGGACTTCCCATACATCCACGATAGTCCATGCTTATCAGACTGATGCCAAATTTACCAAGCCCAGTTGCCAGTCTAGAGATACCTGCCTCACTGTCATATTCGGCAGGAAAAAACAGGATATGAGGCTCTCCTGGCCTTCCCCAAAAGACCCTGGAGCGAATCTCAGTGCCATCTTCTGATATCGCTGTCAGTATCTCTAGCTCACTCTCTCTATAAGACTCTTCTCTGCAGGGTAAGAGTGCCTGAATTATCTCAGGGTGGTCTAACTGTGTCAGTTGTCCTATTTCCACCATTTCTGTCTTTCCTCAAAGTCTCGGACCCTCTGTCTAATAAACCCTCTTGCAAAGGACCTATGTCCCATATAGGAGAGCGCATGCTGTCTCAGTTCATCCAGGAGTTGCCTGAAGATCTGGTCTTTCTCCCTCTGGTCTATGAAATTCCTCTCTTTCTTCATCTCAAAATATATTGGCTGTCCCTGTTGCCTGATAAATTCCTCATAGAGTCCCTGCTCCTGTGCCACACTCGCAAAGTCCTCTCTAGATACCTCAATAGGTATCCGAGAGAGTAGCCCAACAAACCACCTGTCTCCTGCCACACGCCTGGAATAGTCATAGAGTTCCAGCACGAGGCCATTTGGGAGGGCTATTTTGTCAACGAGCCTGAGAGAAGTCGTCTTCATCTACATCAACGGGCATCTCTTTCACTTTTTAGTGTCTGAAGGCCCTTTGACCCGTGTATACCATGGCCACCTTGGGATCTGCCTCATTACATGCCTGAATAGATTCCCAGTCTCTCAGGGAACCGCCAGGCTGTACAATAGCTGTTATGCCCTGCCTGATGCCAACATCGACCCCATCCCTGAAGGGGAAAAAGGCATCAGAGACCATAACAGAACCCGGAAGACCTCCCCTATCCAGCTCTACCTTTTGGTCGATCTCACGTCTTTCAGCATCATTACGCTCCCCTTTGCTCACTGCCAGGCCAAGCTCTTTGTAGGATATCCCAAACCTGTCATAGCAGATGATGTCTGCATATTTGGTATAGGCCTTGTATACAGCAATCTCTGCTACGCCTACTCTATCCTGTTCACCTGTACCGATCCCTATTGTCACCCCGTCCTTGACATATATCACAGAATTAGAGGTGACTCCCTGTTCAACTGACCAACCAAACAGTATATCTTCATATTCTCTGTCGTCTGGAAGGCGATCGATCCTGTATGTCTTACCTTTATATACACACTCAGCGGGTCTTAAGTCTTCCTTTGTACGGATCTTGTTTATCGGAGACTGCTGGACTATGATCCCTCCATCTATCAGGCTCTTGAAGTCCACAAAACGCATGTCCCAATAGGCACTCAGGCGATCAATCTGCCTGATCTGGATGATCCTGAGATTCTTCCTCTGAGAGAGTATTGCCACACTACCTTCTTCATATTCAGGCGCACATACTACCTCGATATACTGTCTGCTGACTGCCTCTGCTGTTGCCTTATCTACAGGCCTGTTAAACGATACACAGCCACCAAATGCCGCCACCCGGTCTGCCCTCAAGGCCTTTGTGAAGGCCTCTTCAAGGCTATTCCCATATGCCACCCCACAGGGATTATTGTGTTTCACTATGACAGTCGCAGGTCTCTCTGACAAAAATTTCAATATATTGAGAGAATTATCTACATCTGTAAGATTGATCTTGCCAGGGTGCTTGCCTGCCTGGATCATATCTGTGTCGGATATAGAACTCACCAGACCATTCCCTGGGGCTATAAAAGTGCAGTCCCCAAGGACCAGATTTCCATTTACAAGCTCATACAGTGCTGCCTCCTGGTCTGGGTTCTCTCCGTAGCGCAGCCCCCTCTCTTCTAGCTCTCCTGTCTTTTCGTTTCTGATCTTCCAGGTCTTCTTGCGATAGACCAGAGTCTGGTCACCAAAAGATATAGAGAGACTTGGAGGAAAGTGATCCCCAATTATCGTCCTGTACATCTCCTTCATGTCTTTCATATGTAACTCCTATCTGTAACCTTCACATCCCCTGACGACGTCAGGAGGAGGTGTGAAGGTCAGCCCTATTTAGACTTCCCGACAGTCACATCTTTAATCCCCAATCGCCTCATCAGGGCCTCTTTCCCAAGTATGCCCGAATAGTAGCGCCCATCAGTAAAGATATAGGTAGGGATACCTCCAATACCCTTACGTTCCAGGAAACGGAGGGTATTTTCCACCTTATCTCTCCCTCTCTGACACTGATTTTTCGATCTATACTGGTTCCTCAGGGCATCAAATCCCTTGTTGTCACATATAATGGATATGCACTGTTCCTTTGCACCCCTATGGAAACTGAGGGGGAAGAACAGGACTTTTAACTGGATCTCCCCTTTTTTCAGCAGGGGGGCAAGGATCGCCTCTGCCCTTTTGCAATATGGACACTCTGGGTCTACGACCAGATAGAGCAGCTTTCCCTTTGAATTCACAGTAAAGGCAGTGAGTTTATCGAGTTCCTTGATCTCTGAGTTGGTAAAGCGGTTGAGTCTGCTGATCGCCTCTCTGGTGATATTGGTCCCGTCTGAGACCCTGTAGATCTGACCAATGCTCAAGAAATTACCTTTTTGATCAATATACCAGACGCCCTTATGACCACGAAAATTTACCTCTACTTCACAGATCGTTGGGACAGGACTTGGCCTGACCTTTATGATATCTATGTCTCGTCTAAAGGTCTTCCTTAGCTGCTGTTGTAGAATACCCCTGTCTGGGCAGGAAGCAGCATAGCCCTCCTGGACCTGTACCAGTACAAACAGGGGCGCAAACAACAAAATGAGATACCTGAGAAAGTACATCTCTATTCCTCCCTTAATTTTATAATCTTACCAACATCTTGTAAGCGTTCACCCCTCCTCTTGGACCGTTTACTCGCCGGCCAGAGGAGATGTGAACACTCACCCTCTCTTGCTCTACGGCAGGATGGCTGGACCTGTAAATGGTGCCGGAGGGGGGATTCGAACCCCCACGGGTTTTGCCCACCACCCCCTCAAGATGGCGTGTCTACCTATTCCACCACTTCGGCAATAATTTCTGTTATTTGCTTGTCTTGGCCCGGGCCTTTGGCAGAGTCGGCTCTTTAGCCCTGGTCCTTTTCTTGCCTTTTTGTTTCTCTACAGGGCCGGCCTTATGGGCCTGCCCTGTCTTCAAAACACCAGGCCTCTTTGCACTGGCCTTGGGCTTAGTAGGGACTACATTAACGCCTTTTTTGACAGATTCAATAGGTGCCTTTGTGCCTGCTGGGACCTTAGGGATTACTGGGGCCTCCTCTACATTTTGCATTACTGAATTCTCAACCCTGTGGGCCGACATATAGGTAAGGGTAAGGGAAGTAATCATAAAGAGTGCAGCCAGGCCTGCAGTAAGTTTGTGCAAGAAGGAGGTTGGCCCTGAGCTGCCAAATACAGTATCACTGGCACCAAATACAGCACCTATCTCAGCTCCCTTGCCCTGTTGAAGCAATACAGCAATAACCAAGAGGATACACGTTATAACGTGTATTGCTATTACAAAAGGGTACATAAACATAAATTTACCCAGATATCCATAGACTTAACTTATGCAAGACTAACTCAACATTGATGACTTCGTAAAAAATCAAAGATATCACGCAAGGTCGCCAAGACGCAGAGTTTTTTCTTTAATAACAATAGATTGCCTTTGCGAGCTTTGCGCCTTTGCGTGAGAAAAAGACTTTTTGCAAGGACATCAATATTCATATTTCATTAATCCCGATATCAGTGGCCCCTGTATAAAAAATTAATCGATCTGACAACTGACGATCTCTGCAAAGCCCTCAACCTTGAGAGATGCGCCACCAACGAGGACCCCGTCTATATCAGGGAGCGCCATCAACTCATTGATATTATCCGGTTTGACAGAGCCACCATACAATATTCGGATTTGATCTGCAATACCAGGGCCGAAACGGCTGTCCAGCCAGGACCGGATATAGATATGTGCCTCCTGTGCCTGTGTGGGAGTGGCCGTCTTGCCAGTGCCTATTGCCCATACAGGTTCATACGCAATTACCACCTGTGTTGCCCCTCTGTTATCTATGGCTGAGAGACCTGTGGATAACTGCCTTTCAAGCACCTCATAGGTGGAGCCGGCCTCCCGTTCCTCCAGCATCTCTCCAATGCAGAGGATAGGGAGCAGACCGTTTTCCATGGCGGCCCTGACCTTTGAGGCAATGAGATCGTCTCCTTCTCCAAAGACATGCCTGCGCTCAGAGTGTCCAAGGATCACCCGCTTGACCCCAAACTCCCTGAGCATTATGGGGGATATCTCTCCAGTAAAGGCCCCCTCTTGCTCAAAATACATGTTCTGGGCGGCGAGGGATACCAATTTATTCCCTTTCAGGACTTCACTGGCCGCCGACAGGGCCGTGAACGGAGGGGCAATCACTATCTCCCTTCCATCCAGACCATCTACAAGGGGCAGAAACGCCGTAAGGAAGCCGCGGGTCTCGGCCGCGGTCTTGTGCATCTTCCAATTGGCAGCCAGAATAGGTCTTCTCTTTGAGGTATTCATTTTTTACTACACTCCTTAAGGGCCTCTATGCCGGGCAGTTCCCTCCCCTCCAACAGGGTGAGGAATGCCCCTCCACCCGTGGATATATAAGAGATATTGCCTGTCTCATCCGCCCTCTGGATGGCCAGGTCTGTATCTCCTCCACCTACAATACTGAGGGCATTGCCTTTTCCAACTGCATGTGCCAGGGTCAGGGTACCGTGGCTAAAGGGGGGCAGTTCAAAGACACCCATAGGGCCATTCCATACTATGGTCTTTACGTCATGGATGACCTCGCTGAAGAGATCTATGGTAGCAGGCCCTATATCCAGCGCCATCCAGTCCTGGGGTATCTCCTGGACCGGAACGATTTTTGTCTCGGCGTTGGCATCAGGACCTGGGGCTATGACACAGTCAATAGGCAGATAAAACTTGACGCCCCCCTTTCCTGCCTGCTCAATCAGGTCCCTGGCAGTCTCTACCAGTTCTGTCTCAGTGAGGGATCTCCCTATATCAATACCCTGGGCAGCCAGGAAGGTGTTGGCCATGGCCCCGCCGACTATCAGCTTATCTACCCGGCGGAGGATATTTTTGATGGCCTCCAGCTTTCCGGATATCTTGGCCCCACCCAGAATGGCCAACAGGGGCCTTTCAGGCCCTTCCATGGCCCTATTAAAGTATGAGAGTTCCTGCCTGATGAGAAATCCAGCCGCGCATTTCCTGACTATTCCAGGTACTCCAACCACTGAGGCATGAGAACGGTGCGATACCGCAAAGGCATCATTTATATATACATCGGCCAGCCTCGCCAGACCCTCTGCAAATGCAGGATCATTCTGGGTCTCTCCTGGATGATATCTGAGATTTTCAAGGAGCAGCACCTCTCTCTCTGACATGGCGCTGACCTGATTTTCTACATCTTCACCTATGCAGTCCTGGGCCAGGGGGACCTCCTGGTCCAACAGTTCACCAAGACGCCTGGCCACAGGCCTCAGGCTGAACTTTTCTATCCTCTCTCCCTTGGGACGGCCCAGGTGCGAGCAGAGTATCAGCCTGGCCCTGTTCTCTATGGCATATTTTATACTGGGCAGGACCCTCCTGATGCGGTTGTCGTCTGTGATGTCCCCAGACCCATCTAGGGGGACATTAAAGTCCACCCTCATCAGCACCTTCTGTCCCTCTAATGGAATCTGATCTATATATTTGATCGTAGCCATGGTCTTCTCCTGTCTCAGTCCAGAGGAGTCATCTTTTCTATCTGAGTGGCATGTCTCCCTATGTAAATCAGGCCACTCCTGCCGTCAATACTCAGAAAGTCTCCAGAATGGATAGTATGTTCATGCAGGCGCGCAAGGCCCTGGTCCTCAAAGACCTGCAACTGCTTGCACCCTACGACACAGGTCTTATCTAGGCGGAATGCAATAATGGCTGCATGAGATGTCTGTCCTCCCTTTGCCGTGAGCAGGCCATCTGCCGAAGAGATCTCTCTAATATCGTCCGGTACCGTATCTGAACGGATAAGGATCAAGGGGGTATGGGGTTCTCTTTTGCGTAGTCCTTTGATCTCAGAGAGGGTAAATGCCACCCTTCCGCTCATGGCCCCTCTACTCACCCCAATGCCTCTGCACAGATAGCTGGCCTCCAGTTCCGCTGATGGTACAAAGGTCTCAAGGGTATCCTGCCTCTTGATGGTCATATCTCTACTCTGGAGTATAAAGAGCTGGTGGGCCTCTGGACCTTCAAAGGTAAATTCTATCTCCTGGGGATCCCACCTCTTTTTATAGATAAGCCTCTTTGACAGGGCCAATAATCTATTATAGATCTCTGGGAAATTTTCTTCCAGGGTCATCTCAGAATCAAGCCCTAATGCCCTCTCCTGTTCTATAGAGATGGGATATGTGGAGACAAGACCACTTACGATGTCGTCTCCCTGATTTCCAGGCGTAAAGTCGCCACGCATACTG
>JALTHG010000025.1 GCA_027004715.1 Deltaproteobacteria bacterium | reverse complement strand
ATGGAAGAGATGCGTTATTATGGTACTGGAAAGAGAAAGACTGCAATAGCCCAGGTATGGCTATCTCCTGGCGAAGGAAATATCACGGTTAATGGCAGGCCTTTTGATGAATACTTTGACATAGATACTGCCCGTATTGTTGCAGAGCAGCCCTTTGTGGTCACCGACACTAATGGCAAATTCAATGCCGTAGTTAGGGTGAGGGGTGGTGGAAAGAGTGGCCAGTCCCAGGCAATTCGTCATGCTATAGCCCGCGCGCTCCTGACAGCAAACGATGAATACCGCATCCCCTTGAAAAAGGCCAATCTCCTCACCAGGGATGCCCGCATAAAGGAACGCAAGAAATATGGACTTGCAGGGGCCAGAAAACGCTATCAATACTCCAAACGGTAAAATTGGTGATCTGATTTGACTCCAGGGCCTGCATTTATATAAATTATCTGAGACAAAATGCTACGCGTAGCAATAATAGGGGCTTCTGGTTATACAGGGGTTGAGCTCCTGCGTATATTTAGGCTCCATCCGCAGGTAGAGGTAGTTGCAGTGAGCTCCAGAAGATATGCAGGCCACTCGGTAGGAGAGGTCTTTCCCTCGCTGCATGGCTATAATGACCTCATCTTCATGCCATCTGATAAAGATTTCTTGGACAGGCCTATAGATTTTCTCTTTACAGCAGTCCCACATGGAGTTGCCATGTCAGTAGTCCCCAGGTTTCTGGATGCAGGCCTCAGGGTCATAGACCTGTCAGCAGACTTTCGCCTCAGGGACTGCAAGACCTATGAGGCCTGGTATCAGCCACATACTGCACCTGAACTGATCGATAATGCAGTATATGGTCTGCCTGAGGTCTATGCCAGAGATATTGCCTCTGCCCAACTCGTGGCAAATCCTGGGTGTTATCCCACCAGTGTGCTCCTCCCCCTCATCCCGCTCCTGCGTTCAGGGACAGTCAGACCTCAAGGCATAATAGTAGATTCAAAGTCTGGTGCAAGTGGGGCCGGTCGTAGCCCCTCCCCTGCCACCATTTACTGCGAGGTCAATGAGGCCTTTAAGGCCTATAAGATAGCAGGGCACCGGCACCTGCCTGAGATAGAGCAGGAGCTTTCAGTGGCAGCAGACAGACCCGTGGCTATTACCTTTGTCCCACACCTGGTACCCATGTCACGCGGTATCCTCTCTACCATCTATGCACAACCTGTTGACGAGACCTCTGTCTCTGAGGTCCTTGGCATATTAGAGGAATTCTACAGAGGCTCTCCATTTGTCCACATACTCCCACAGGGAGTCTGTCCCAATGTGTCTCAGGTAAGAGGAAGCAACTTTTGTGATATTGGGGCAGAGATAGACAGACATACAGGCCGACTTGTACTCATATCTGCCATAGACAACCTGGTAAAGGGTGCCTCTGGACAGGCAGTACAAAACTTCAATCTTATGTCTGGGCTGGATGAATCTCTCGGCCTGGACACACTCCCTCTCTATCCCTAAAAGACCAGATCCTGCCTTGAGAAATATAAGGCTTACCATCCAATATAATGGGACCAGATATCATGGCTGGCAGAGGCAGACCGATCCATTGACTATACAGGGAGTTATTGAGGCCGCCTTAGAGAAGATGACAGGCGAACATGTACGCATCATAGGCTCAGGAAGGACCGATGCAGGGGTCCATGCCCTGGGCCAGGTGGCAAATTTTTATACCCATACAGAGATACCCACTGAAGGCCTCTTAAAAGGTCTAAACAGCCTACTGCCAGGAGACATAGCCATACTGGATGTATCCGAGGTATCCCCTGGATTTCACTCGATTCGGGACTCTGTATGTAAGCTTTACTGTTACCGTATCCTGGCTGCAGATACCAGAGTTCCCCTCTGGAGAGACAGGGCCTGGGTCCTGAACAGGCCTCTAGACCTGGGCTCAATGAAAGAGGCCATCTTACCGCTCAGGGGGACCCATGATTTCAGTAGCTTCAGGGCCAGCGGAAGCAGCGCATCCACTAGTGTCCGTACAGTATATCTCTGTGAGATTGAGAGTGTGACAGGAGAGATATTCCCCCCATCCAGAGGCATACACTATACGTTTCGCATTGCCGCTGACGGCTTTCTCCGTTACATGGTCAGAAATATAGTAGGACTTTTGGTACAGATTGGTCTAGGGATAAGGTCTTCAGGAGATATGACAGAAGTGCTTGCATCTAGAGACCGCTCTGCTGCTGGTCTCACCGCCCCTGCACACGGGCTCTATCTGGAGCAGGTATTCTATGACAGGTCTGATATACCATTTCCTATAGATTGATAACGAAAGGAGAAGTAAAGATGTCTTGGACTATCCCCTTTGCAAGACGTGTACACGGTCTGAGACCATCACCCACACTGGCCATAAATACAAAGGCCAGGGCACTCAAGGCAGAAGGGGTAGATATTGTAAACCTCTCTGCAGGAGAGCCAGACTTTGACACGCCTGATCACATAAAGGAGGCCGCTATCCAGGCCATTCGGGATGGATTCACAAAGTATACCCCAGTAGGCGGCATACCTGAGCTAAAAGATGCTATAGCCTATAGATTTATAAATGACTATGGACTGACATACCGACCTGAAGAGATCATGATCTCTACAGGTGGGAAACAGGTCCTCTACAACATAGCACAGGCCATCTTGGACCCTGGAGATGAGGTCATAGTCCCAGTGCCCTATTGGGTATCCTATCCGGCAATAGTCGAGCTTGCAGGTGGTAAGGTCAGGCCCCTTCAAGGCGACCCTGCCAGGGACTTTGCCCTGGATATAGAGGCATTGCGCTCAATGATAACTCCAAAGACAAAGGCCATAATCATAAACAGCCCATCAAACCCGAGTGGTGCCATATACAGCAGGGATGACCTCAAGGCCATAGCCAAATTGGCGCTAGAGAAAGATCTCTTAATAATAACCGACGATATCTATGACCAGATCCGTTTTGATGGCCAGGGGCCAGAGGACATTGTCTCTATAGTCCCTGAGGCCAAGGACCACGTGGCAGTAGTAAATGGTGTATCAAAGACATATGCCATGACGGGTTGGCGCATAGGCTATCTTGCCGGTCCTGAGAGACTGATAGGCATGGCAACCAGGATACAGAGCCAGAGTACATCCAATCCCAACTCTATAGCCCAAAAGGCCGCTCTGGCCGCTCTGCTCGGCCCTCAAGACTGTGTGAGACGCATGAGAAAGGCATTCCTTGAGAGAAGAGACCGCATCATGGAGATGCTCAGGGCCATTCCAGGGATCTCCTGCACAGAACCAAAAGGGACCTTCTATGTATTTCCAGACCTCTCATCCTATTATGGAAGAGGACCAGCAGGGCACAGGATTGAGGGATCACTGGATATGGCCGATTACCTGCTGGAAGAGGCCAGGATTGCGGCAGTACCAGGGATTGTCTTTGGAGATGATCGCTTCATCCGCTTTTCGTATGCCACTGGCATAGAGGCCATTGAAGAGGGGATGGACAGACTGAGAAGGGCATTAGCCAGGCTTGAATAGAGCCTGACCCGATGTAACTCTTACATCCCTTTCAAAGAGGTAAAAATATCTGGTATTTTTTTGTCTGACTATTGCAAATGTAATGCATTTAATGTATCAATAAGCAGCACACTAATAGAAGGAGGTATAGATTATGATAGGAGCCCGAACATCGATATGTGGACCAGTCACACAAGGACGCACTACAGAAAAAAATGTCAGGCAATTTGCTCTGGGTGGCAGTACAATACTTACGAGCATACGTGACTCTCTGGGTACCATCCGGGGCCTTTTGGACTCCACTGACCATGCAGTGGCAGAATATATCCAGATACAGAAGATGGTATCCATGGAGCACCTGGCCAGAGGTCTGTGCCACGACCTCAATAATGGTCTGCATGTCATTGGTGCCACAGTATGTCTGCTCGAAAGGAGATTCACTCAGCCCGATATACAACAAAAGGTGCTGGCCATACGCAAGGTCTTGGAGGACATGAGAGGCCTGGTCAATCAACTCCAGGCCCTTGGGCCTGACGAGATCACAGTGGATCTGACCCCCAGAGACCTGACCCTGGAGGCAGGCCAGGTCCTTGATTCCTTGAAGTCATCTTTCAATAAAGATATTGATCTACGCTTTGTCCCCTGCCCCAATCCCCTTCCAGTCCTGCTGGGCCAGGGCGATATGTGGCGGATCCTGAGCAATCTTGCAGTCAATGCCCAGGAGGCCATGCCAGGGGGTGGGGACCTGGTTGTCAAGACCTTCAAATGTAGTGTTGACAGCTCTTACTGCAGAAAGCACGGGAACGCCTATCCAGGGACCTTTGCAGTCCTTTCTGTGTGCGACCACGGATCAGGTATTTCCAGGGATGTGCTTGCCCGGATCTTTGACCCCCTCTTTTCCACCAAAAAAATGAATGGGAAGACCCGGAAGCGTGGATGGGGCCTGGCTATTATCTTTGCCCTGATCCGTCGGCGAGGCGGATGGATTGACGTGGCGAGCATCCCTGGAGAGGGGAGCACTTTCGAGGTATTTCTGCCCCTGCAGGCGGCAAATGAATTAAAAAATGACAGCAGTGCAGATCCAGAGAGACAGGACATCAAGTTGGTCAGTAATTGCAATTGAATTTCAAGATATAATACATCTATCAGCCACCCACACAGACACCTTGCCCTGCTGACATGGCAGGGCAAAGACAGTCAAATCTATCTGACAGTAAGTCCATTAATGGATAAGGAGGATACATCATGAAAAATATTGCACTGACAAAAAATCAGGCCGATTCTAAGGCCAGAGATATATCCAATATGGCTTCATGTACTCCAGTAAAAACGGGTGAAGTTACACTACCTGACTGCCTGACTCTGACCATGGTCATGGCCATGACCATGAACCCCAAAGACATGCGTAAAATGTGCATGAAGCACTGTCTTGATCTCAGTAGATCTGGTTTGCACCCAGGTTATGAGCTCTGGGGCCTCCATTATGCCAGTCACGATCCTGATAGATCTGTTGCAAAGGACCTCCGTCGCTATTTCAGACACCGGTTCCCCACTGCCCCATCGAGGGTCCGTTCCCTGGCCCCTGAGGACCTGGCACAGTCAATAGAAGACAGCCAGTGGCCTGCCCCTGTCCTGTGGGCAGCGAGCACTGATCCTAGGTCGGGAATGCGCAAAGAGGCCCAGATCCTGACACATTCTCTTATCTGGCGCCTCATAGAGAATTGCAATCAGCTCAAACTCGGTCTTTCAGCCCTGGATCAGGATGTCACGCAGAAAAAAGGAGGCCTGAAGGCCGTAGAGAGACGTCGCCTTTATTCCCAGATCAATACACCTGAGACTCCCATAAGATCTACATTTAAAAGACAGATCCAGGAAAAGGATGCAGAGATACTCGCTCTCAAAAAGAAGCTGGCCGAGTATTCTCAGGAATTGACAGAGTTGAGACAGAGGCCATTTCGAGAGGCAGGCCTGAGACGCACAGTCAAGAAGCTCACCTATGAGCTTGAAAAGGCAAATAAAAAGATCTCTGAGCATGAGAGAGTGATAGAATCATATATGGATAGAGAGAAATCCATAGTACAGAATACAGGGCCGGACCAGGCAGGTAACGTATTTAGTTTAGTTCGCCCTGAGGATGCACTGGGAGACTGCCATCACTGTACAGAGCAGAAGAGATGCCGCTGTCCACTGGAGGGGATGCGTGTAGCCGTGATAGGGGGCCTTGATCGCCTGGAACCCGAATACCGCAAGACAGTCCGTGCTTTGGGCGCTGATTTCATCTTTCATAACGGAGACTGCTCCAATGGACGGCATGTGCTCAAGAACGTGGTATGCAGGTCTGACATCATCCTGTTTATCACCAGTATCAACAGCCATGAGGCCTTGAAGATAGTGAAGGCCACGTGCAAGAAGACCGGAAAGCATTTCAACGTAGTGCGAAATCCCAGCGCCAGATCTGTCTACAAGGCCCTTTCGAAATAATTTAGAGATAAGAGAGAAAGCTGAATGCCCAAAAGGCCTTATGTGCCCTGATTAATATCCAGATCCAGTTTTTGGTCTTGACTTTTGAGGCCTTTCATGTAGTATATTTAAAAAACTACTGGACTGATTATAAAGGGAGGTCCCTTTAGACACCTGCTAGGGGACTCAGGTTGATCTTGGATTGAATCTACAGATTTCGCAGGTTATACGTAATCATTATTATAAGGAGGTGGTTGCCTACATAGATAAAATGTAAAAACAGGATATCTTTAAGGGAACATATCTTAATTTTTAGACCAAAAAGGGGGAAAGGAGATTATGCTAAAGAAGATCTTCATCATTGTAGTCGGTCTGGGTCTCTTGATCGGCTGTACCCGAATGTCAGGAAAGAAGGCATATGTCATCAAGATGCCAGAGGTGGCCAAGGGGGCAACTTATGTGGGCACCAAGACCTGTCTGGAGTGTCATGAAGACTATGCAAAGGACAGGCATAACGTGCACATGCGGGTTGCCTCTTTTGAGGCACCAGGGCATCATATCGGTTGTGAAGGCTGTCATGGACCTGGCTCTCTCCATGTAGATGGAGGTGGAGATACCACAAAGATCCTTCGTTTTGGAAAGGGCGGCCTTGAGCCCGAAGAGGTGGCAGGTGTCTGTATCTCCTGTCATAAGAGCGGCGCATTGATGGACTGGACCGGTTCTGCACATGCAGAGAATGATGTATCCTGTCTGAAGTGTCACAAGATCCATTTCAATGAGGGCAAAAACTTACTTATCAACACCAATGAATTTGAGCTCTGTGGCCAGTGTCATCAAGATATCAAGGCCAAGGGCTATCTGACGTCTCATCATCCAGTCAGGGAAGGCAAGATGAAGTGCACTGATTGCCATGAGCCCCATGGGACCAGTAATATGCTCCCTGGTATGATCAAGGCAGAAGAACGTAAAAATGACCTGTGCCTGCGTTGCCATGCCAGGTATCAGGGTCCTTTTGTCTTTGAGCACGATCCTGTGGTCGAAGACTGCACCATCTGCCACGATCCACATGGCACTGTGGCAAACAACCTCCTCGTCCAGAACGAGCCATTTCTGTGTCTCCAGTGTCATGAGGGGCATTTCCATGCACTACGCAACAGCAATCCGGCCGGGACATATACCTATCCGCCTGGTGTAGTCGATCCCTATACCGGTTCAACGCCAAAAAGGACTGTAGAGGCACACAGCTGGCAACGGGCCTTTATGACAAAATGCACCACCTGTCATCAGTATGTGCATGGCTCTGATCTGCCATCTCAGACAGTATCTGGACAGGGTAAGGCCTTAACCCGATAAGGAGGTGAAGACATGAAATTGCTTAAAGCGACTATCTTGAGCGCCTTGTTATTATTTGGCCTTGCCTGTTTGGCATATGCCGGAGAAGATCAGAAGAATTTCTCTGGCGAGATCAGCATTGGAGGCACTGTAAACAATGCAGATGACCATTATGGCAGGGCAGCAGAATACGAAAGCGGGATAGAGAATAACCGTACCTATGTCTTTGGTGGAAAGCTCAATTACATCGGTAAGGATTTTGCTTCTGGTGTCTATGGAGACTATCGGGACGCTGATGACCAGCACTATGGAGGATATCTGGACTTTCGCAGGATCCTCCTGTTGGATACCAATTATCTGAGATTCTACCACAGGCTGGACCATGATAATCTGGACTACATGAATGCCATCCTCACCGGAGCAGGGGCAACTGTCTACTCTACAGACTTTGGCCTTACGGACTTTGGCCGTACAGAGGATGAATATCATGTCATCCGGAGCACTGCAAAGACCCGGGCCAAGATCAACGTACCCATGATCCCTGGGCTGAGTTTTACTTTTGAGCACTGGTACGAGGAACGTAAGGGCCTGGATCAGGCACGTACCTTGAGTAAGTGTTCTGCCTGCCACGTTGTAGGTAGGAGCAAGCGCATCCATGAGTTTACCAATGAGTGGAGTCCATCCTTCAATATCCAGTATGGGATCTTCACTCTGAACTACAAATTCTTATATCGCACCTTTAATAACAGTAGCGATATACCCCATAACCTCTATGACGAGACCAGATATCCGGGCGAGCAAGCACCGAGTGATATGAAGGCACCAAGCTTTGATACACGTGTCCAATTTGACAACACTAACGGCCTGCTGCCTTATGCCAGGACCCCGGACTCAGAGAGGTTCTCTCATATATTGAAGGCCAAGGCCACTCTCCCGAATCAGGTCATGAAGCTCGGTTTTGTGTACACACAGAGCAAGAATCACAGCTCTAATGACGGACGCAATGCCCTCTATGGAAATGTAGGGAAAGAGCTGCAGATGGACTATTGGGCCGGCAGTGGTGGATGGCATGTAAGGCTCAACCGTTCAATGGCCTTTACCCTTAAGGGCAAATATCTGACCATGGACGGTGATGAGGCCTCTATTAAGGTCACTCAGCCACAGCTCAATGGACAGACCTATGCTGATTGGCTTGGGATTGGCAATTTTGACTTCAGGAGGCAGTCTGCCTATGACCAAAAGCAGTTTGTCATCGATGGAGACTTTGCATGGAGGTTAAACAGGGCACTCAAATTCAGGTTTGGATATGAGGTAAGGCGTATAGACCGTAAACATGCAAAATACTTCAGCGTTGAGGACGATGAGACCACCAAACACAAGGTGTCAGTCAATGGAAGGTGGGAACCCTGGATGGGGCTCCGCTTTTCAGCAGACTATACGTTCACCTATACAGACAATCCCTATACGGTTGTGAACGCTATGTGTCCAAAGAAGACTAGCGTCTCTAATCCAGGTGTCTTTTCGCCGACTAGCTCATACTCAAAATATATCTATGAGGCCAGGACAGAGGACAGGTCCAACGATCCCAGGTTCCTGCATGATGTCAAGCTGAATACCACCTGGAGTGTAACAGACAGGCTCCAAACCAATGCCCATGCACACTATATATATGGAAGCAACAACGACATTGGTGGCTCCAACTGGAACCACAATATGTATAATGGAGGAGTTGATGCCGTATATGTCATGGGTCCAAAGTTTGATATCAATGCCGGTTACAACTTCTTCTATGACAAATATGAGGCCATGTTCTGTTCGGCCTTCTTCCATGGGGGAGCTGGTGGTGTTGAGTTCCCTCAGGTAGGTGGACAAAATGCCGACATTAAGTACAAGAATAGGGCCCATACTGCCTATCTAGGCTTTGATGTCCGGCCTATACATAGGCTTGGTTTCTCTGCGACCGCATCCTATAGCCATGGAAAGGCAGGCATGAATAGATTCTCAGTCCCTAACGATCCGTTTAATCTTCCTAATTACAGCTTCAAAAACCTCAAGAATATGCAGAAGTACTCTGATCTTGACTACAATCAGTGGGAGGCTGAGCTCTCTGGGACCTATGACATTACAAAGCAGCTGGCGATAAATGTAGTTGGACGGACCTCTATATACACTGATAATCAGGAATATGTATATGGCAACCTCAACGGTGAGGTCTATAGCGTATCTACATTCCTGACGTACCGGTTCTAATTCCGTTTTAATTCTAACGGCTGTAAAAGACAGGGGCTCAAAAGGCCCCTGTCTTTTATTACATTACCTGACAAAAAACACAGTCCAGACTCAGCTATCTTCGTAGCTTCTCAATAAGTGGAGGCTTCATTTTTGTAACCGATTACAGACTGCTTCTTTTTTCAACATGCTCTCGCCCCCTCACCCTGCCCTCTCCCAGAGGGAGAGGGTTTGGGTGAGGAGAAACAGGGAAGCATAATTTCATGATGGCCTACCAGGTGCAGGATATTTCATGCCTGACTATATCCTGGCAAAGAGATGCTGCTCTACAAGGTCACACAACAAGTGTCCTAAAAAGATGTGGACCTCCTGGATCCTTGGAGTATCAGATGAGGCCACACAGATGACCAGATCGGAATATTGGCCCATCTTTCCCCCGTCTCCTCCAGTAAGACCTACAGTCTTTACGCCTATCTCCCTGGCAACAGACAGGGCCCTTAATACATTGGCTGAATTCCCGCTGGTGCTGATCCCCAAGGCTATATCTCCTGGCCGTGCAAGGGCCTGGACCTGCTTGGAAAATACCTGATCGAAGTGATAGTCATTTGAGATGGCAGTGATAATGGAGGTGTCTGTAGTAAGTGCAATTGCTGGAAGTGGTTCTCTCTCCAGACGGAAGCGATTTACAAATTCTGCCGCTATATGCTGGGCATCTGCAGCACTGCCCCCATTACCAAAAAGGAGGAGCCTCCCCCTGTCTTCAAAGGCCCTGCATACCCACTGCGAGAGCTCTATAATTGCCTGACCACAGGACTTAATGCTCTCGATATGTGCAGTAAGGGCACTGTCTAACGTATCCTGGAGTAAGATATTGTAGTCTAAGACATCCATTTTAAATAATAAGATACCTATATCTGAGGATTGTCAAGTTGTAACTGTTCACACCTCTTTGTAAAGGCAAAAATCTTCAGGGCTTAACATTATGATCTGACGTAGTAGTATGCATATCACAATTCCTTTATTTGGGAAAGGCAGAAATACTGATGGAGAGGAGCCCTGATGAATAAGATACCTGAAAAGATCCAGATTAGAGAGGACGGCTCTATTTCTGTACCAGATGTGCCAATAATTCCATATATAGAAGGTGATGGCATAGGGCCTGATATATGGAGGGCCACCAGAGCGGTCCTGGATGCCGTGGTGAAAAAGGCATATGGAGGCAAGAGGGAGGTCTTGTGGAAAGAAGTCCTTGCAGGCGATAAGGCATATCAGCAGACAGGTGAGAGGCTGCCATCCGAGACCCTGGAGGCCCTGAAGGAACATGTAGTTGCGATCAAGGGACCTCTTACCACCCCTGTGGGCAAAGGTATCAGGAGTCTCAATGTCACACTGAGGCGAGGACTGGATCTCTATGCCTGCGTGAGGCCTGTCCGTTACTTTAAGGGGAGTCCAAGTCCAGTAAAGAGGCCAGAAGATATGGATATGGTCATCTTCCGTGAAAATACTGAAGACGTATATGCAGGGATAGAGTGGCCAGAGGGGAGTAAGGAGGCCATCAGACTCATCGAGTTCATAAAGAATGAGATGGGGCAGGATATAAGGCCGGATTCTGGGATAGGGATAAAGCCTATCAGCCGATTTTGTACCCAGCGCCTGGTCAGAAAGGCCATATGCTATGCCATTGATACAGGAAGGCCCAGCGTCACCCTGGTCCATAAGGGAAATATCATGAAGTATACTGAAGGGGCCTTTAAAGACTGGGGCTATGAGCTGGCAAGGGCAGAATTCCCAGACCAGACGATCACTGAACAGGAACTCTGGGAGGACTACAATGGCGTACAGCCAGAGGGAAAGGTCGTCATAAAGGACCGCATTGCTGATGCCATGTTTCAGCAGGTCCTCCTGAGACCCAGAGAATACAGCGTGCTGGCCCTGCCAAACCTGAATGGAGACTATATATCTGATGCCTGCGCAGCACAGATAGGGGGGCTGGGCATGGCACCTGGGGCAAATATCGGCGATGGCTTTGCCATCTTTGAGGCCACACATGGGACGGCACCAAAATACACCGGGCTCGATAAGGTCAATCCGAGCTCCCTCATCCTGTCTGGTGCCATGATGCTTGAGTATCTTGGCTGGAAAGAGGCGGCAAGAGAGGTCTTTTCTGCCCTTGAGGCAGCTATTGCCAAAAAGAGGGTAACCTATGACCTGGCCAGGCAGATCGAGGGTGCAACCGAGGTAAAATGCTCAGAATTTGCCGCATCTATTATTGACTCCCTTTAGTCCCCTCAGGCATGGCCCTTGCCGACCTCTTTATAATACTGAGGGATATCCTCTTCCCTCCATGTTGTGCTGCCTGCCAGACAGGCCTCTCTGTGCCTGCAAGGGACTATATATGTGAGGAGTGTCGGTCCTCTATAAGACCAATAATAGCCCCGATCTGCACAGTCTGCGGCCGCCCTCTTTTAGGCCCAGAGGAAAGCAGCCATATCTGCGGTCAGTGCATAGAAGACCCCCCGCCATTTGAGAGTGCCCGTGCCCTATTCTATTATCAGGGGGCCATAAAGGCCCTTATCCATAGGGTCAAATACAGTGACGATGGATATGCCCTGAAGGCCCTTCTCTCTCTGTCAAGGGAGCATATGTCACCTGACTTTATAGAGCCAGACCTGATTATAGCAATACCCTTACATCCAAGACGCCTGAGAGAGAGGGGCTTCAATCAGTCACTCCGAATTGCAAGAGGGATCTTTCCACATATTCCAGTAGCAAGAGACCTGCTCATAAAGGTATTGGATACCAGACCACAGACAGGGCTCTCCAGAGAGGAGAGGCTCAAGAATGTAAGGGATGCCTTTGCAGTCGTGAGACCTGTATCAGTAAACTCAGTCCTTCTCTTAGATGATGTCTATACTACAGGCTCCACAGTCAGGTCCTGTGCCAGGGCCTTAAAAAAGGCAGGTGTAAAAAAGATTAATATACTGACAGTGGCAAGGAGCATCAAGGATCCAGGCCAGGCCTGATGTGTCTGGCTATGCCCTCTCTATATTCACCATCACCCCATTAAATGCAATCTGACCTGATATGGGACATATGGCCTTGAGATCTGTAAGGTAATTTGCTGACTTATAGGATGTAAACGGCGCCTTTTCGCCGTAGGAGTATGGGATAAAGACAGTATCTCTCCGTATATCGCCAGTCAGGACCGATTTTGCTATTGTGGTGCCATAGGCAGAGGATACCTTAACCATGTCTCCATCCTTGATTCCCAGGCCCTTGGCCGTTTCATGGTGGATAAGGCAAAACTGATCGGGAGAGATGTCGTTCAGGCGCCTGATCCAATGAGACGTATGACCCATGATTGCCTTGGAAGGC
>JALTHG010000024.1 GCA_027004715.1 Deltaproteobacteria bacterium | reverse complement strand
CCTCCATCTCCTCGGCCATGGTCGCCATTTTTTCTCGGTAGTTTCTCTGAAATGAACCATCACTGAATGCATCGGCCAATCTCTCCTTCTTGATCAGAGACCAGAAGGCCCTGTCAGGGTCAATAAGCGCAATATATACAGGATGTCCTATATCAATAGGCTGAAAAGTAGGACCATTGCCACTATTAAGATAGGCCCCGGTTGATGAGGCAAAGACTCTCTTTTTTGTCAATTCCATTTTTACTCCTGTCTATAGGCTACGTAGGGCATGTCTCTCAAGACAGAGACATGCCCTACCTTGAAATTATTTGCCCTTCTTTTCTAAGAGAATAAAGTGAGCTAGACCCGTTCCATCGGCCCTACATGTCTTTCGATAGGCAATGATCTCTCTCTCCTTCAGGTCTTTCTTTTTCATCCTCTCACCTCCTTTTTAAAACAATGAAATGATCCATTGGCCTAATATACCTTAATCACAGTCTTTGGAGTGCACTATAACTCGCTTCCTATGCCATTTATATCGGCTCTGCCGGTAGTTGTCCAGAAAAAGATAGTCTCAGATCACCACCAATGTAAGCAACCTCCTGCGCTGGGATCAGGAATCTTTGGGTCAGGGTGGGGGTATTTTTATATATTATCCGAAAATAACTGAGAATCCATCTCCGCACGCCTCTTTCACATACGATTGGATTCCACATCCCAATTACAAAGCGCCTTGGTTCTATAGAAAGACCAAGCTCATTCAAAATATTGGGTACATTTATAAAGAGCCGCATATATCCCTTTTCTATGATGACTTGATAGATCTTGTTGCTACGACCGTGTTGGGACTGAGCAATCAACTTTTTTTCATATTGGATACCCCAGGGGGCATCTGTATTCTTCACTGTAACCAGGACTATGTTCTGGTGTAATAATCCCAATCTAAACTCCTCCAGAAGTTGAGCTGGGATCATTTCTTCATTGGCAGTCATATATATATTGGTGCCTGGCACCAGCATAATGTCTGTAGTCTGTACCTCCTGTATAAAGGAAGATATAGTCTCTTTAGGGATGGCCCGGTACATTGCCATAGAGCCTTTTTCCCATGAGATCATTGTAACTATCAGGAGGGAGCCTATCAAAAGTGGAAACCAGCCACCTGTTGGGATCTTGCCAAGGTTTGATGAAAAAAAGACAAGGTCAAACAAGGCAAAGAGCAATAGCAATGGCAAGAGAGATAGAAAGTGGGAAGGCCTGTCTTGAAGCCTTAGATAGAGGATGATCCCCATCATTAAGGTAGTCCCGATGAATGCCCCTGTAACCGCCAGGCCATAGGCATTGCCCAGGGCATTAGAACCGCGAAAGATAAAGACGGTTGCCAGACACGATACAAACATCCCTCGGTTTACAGAAGAGATATAGATCTGACCACGCATTCGGCTGGATGTATTGCGGACCTCCAGACGTGGCAGCATCCCCAATTCCATGGCCTGTTTATAGGTAGAAAAGGACCCAGTAATCATGGCCTGGCTGGCAATAATCGCTGCCATAGTAGCAATAATCAGGGAGTAGATATAGAAGAGATGGCCTATCTTGAGGGTCAGGGCAAAGAAGGGATTGCCGACCGTGTGGGTCACCAACAGATAAGATCCCTGTCCAAAATAGTTCAGTAATAGACACAGAGATGCAAATGCCCAGGCAAGCCGAATTGCTGTCTTTGAGTAGTGGGCTTCATCGGCATAGAGGGCTTCACCACCAGTAATGCATAAGACAATATAGCCTAAAATCGGGAAGACCACAGCAATCGGATGTCGGCCCAGAAACAAAATAGCATAATAGGGGTTGAAGGCAGTCAATAGAGAAAAGTTGTCCTTCAGGGAAGAAAATCCAGCAAAGGCAATAGATAGAAACCATATAATCATAACAGGCGAGAAGACCCTGGCAATCTTTTCTGTTCCTCGCTTTTGGATCGCAAAGAGGGCGATCAAAATGATTGTCGCTGTGGGAATGACAAAATCGTGCAGGTCTGGATAGACGACCTCAATCCCCTCTACAGCGGCCAGGACCGATATAGAAGGTGTGATCACGCCATCACTGAGCAGCAGGGCCCCACATGCCATGGACAGAAGGCCGGCTATTCCAACAAGCATCCGCTTCTTATCTGTGGATTGCCTGGCTCCTTCCTTGCGAATCAAGCTGAGCAGGGCAAAAGTCCCTCCCTCACCGTTATTGTCCAGGTTGAGGGCCATCCAGGCATACTTGGTGGAGAGAAATACGAAAGACCAGACAATTAGGGACAGGACCCCCATGACATTTGTACGATTTATTGGCAAGACCTTGAATGTCAGCGACATTACATAGAGCGGGGAGGTACCGATATCGCCGAGGATGCCTCCAATGGCGAGGTAGGCCAGATAGATGGTCGCCGATCCTCTATGAGGAGACTCAGGGCTGTAGGAGTTCACAGGGGTATTTTCCATATACTGTTTAACTGTATCTATTCACATTCCTTCCGTCCAGCAGTGGACTTTTGAAGGCCTCCAGTGCGGATTAACGGGCAGAGTGTCTGATCTTGTGCATCAAGCTATGCCCCTGAAACCCTAGAAGGGCTACTGCTGGCAGCGATGTGAACAGTTGTGGTTCTGGAGAGGTACTACCAATAACCTGTGACACAAGTAATCAAGATCACCTCAGATTAACAAAAAAGTGCTCCCTGGTCTGCCCAGGTATGTCCTGATAGATCCCCATCTCATATATCCCAGGCCCAACCTGGCTCGTCGGCACAGGGCCAAAAAGCAGTCCCCATGTAGTCCCTTCAGGCAGTTCAGTAGAGTACCAGGAAGAGAGGCAGAAGGTCTTATATCCATCGTTCCACCAGAGGGTTACCCACCAGCATCCTGTAGTTTCAGCCCCTGGAAGGCACTGAAGACTATACCAGCCTGACAGCTCGTCATTGTAAACGCTCTTATACCTCGGATAAAAAGACGCATCTATGGCACAGCACCCATCCACCCCTCCCACAGTGACCTCTGTGGACCTGCACTGGCCGTTATGACACAAGCGGATATATCCCTTCCCCTGCTGAGCCGTATGTATTTTGATATAGTTCTTGCCCTGCTCCAGGATCTCAAAAGGTCCCTGTGCCTCCACAATGTGCGCATCTGCAGGTAAAAATCTGATTATTACATCCTGTCCTGGCCGTGCCAGGGTATCCCCTGGCAAAAAATATATATCACTCCCAGTGGCCTCTTTTACAGCCGCCCCCACATCAATCAGCCCAAATCCCGTCCTATCATCATGTCCTAAGGGATACAGGTCTTTGCTCCCGCGGAGCAGGGCCCAAAGGGCTGCATTTTCGTTGTCAGTAATCTGGCAGATCAGCGCCAGCGCACCTGATACCAATGCAGCAGAAAGGGAGGTCCCACTCATATATGCATAACCACTGTTCAATGCCGGGACATAGATGCGCTCACCAGGGGCCACAAAGACGAGAGAAGGGCCATAGTTGGAGAAGATACTTAATTTATCTTCCTCACTGCTAGAGGCCACCCCAATGCTTGCCTTCAGCCGGGCAGGAAAGGCCAGATGCGAGAGGCCGCTGTTTCCTGCCGCCACAACTGAGATGATCCCTGCCCGTGTCATGTCAGAGATCTTTTCTGCTACCTGTGGATCCACGGTATCCACCACCAGCGACATATTGGCAACCCTTATCTGCCCATAAGTCTGCTTGAGACTCAGGACATAGTCAATGGCCTCTATCAGGGCCTTATTGGTGAAACTATCTGCTCCGCCCTGGTTTATCTTGATAGGGATCACCCTGGCGCAGGGGGCAACCTGCAGTATTAAGCCAGCCATTGCAGTGCCATGGCCCTCTCTGTCTTCCACATTATTGGGCTTGTCAGGATCACCAAAATTCCTGGCAAGCGTCATCTCCAGATGCCCTGTTAATGCCGGATGGTCTGTATCAACCCCTGTATCCAACAGGGCCACCCATACATTCTGCCCGCAGGCGGTCTCCTGGGCCTCTAAGGCATGGATCCGCTCGAGATACCACGGGGTTTCAAGGAATCGCCCCTGAACTCTGGAGACAGACAGTGGAGGAAAGTATCCTCGCGCACACAAAGAGGACGGATACATCAAGGATAGGAGACAGATAAGAAAAAAAATCTTCTTTACAGAGGCAGAAGAGATCACTATCTATCTCCTATCTTAGGACCTTGAGGCTCAGGTCACTTGCCCTGGCCGAATGGGTGAATGCCCCTACTGAAATGATATCTATGCCTGTCTCGGCAATCTCCCTGACGTTTTCGAGCCTCACCCCACCGGATGCCTCAAGGACTATAGATGGCCTGAGTTTCCTTGCAATGGATACGGATTCCTTGAGCGCTGCTGTATCCATATTGTCCAGGAGCACTGCATCTGCCCCGGCCTCTATAGCGTCTTTTAGTTCCTCAAGGTCTGTGACCTCTATCT
>JALTHG010000023.1 GCA_027004715.1 Deltaproteobacteria bacterium | reverse complement strand
GAGCTGTGGCAACTCCTTGGCCACCATGGTCCCATAGGCCTCGAGCCCTGGCCTGTTGCAGACCCTGAAGTCGCCAGGTCTGATACCATAAATATCGCAGTGCAGGTAAACGGGAGACTCCGCAGCCAGCTAGAGGTGGATCAGGGGGCAGACAGAGACATAGTAGAGTCAATGGCCCTGGACGATCCAAAGGTAAGGCACCACACAGAGGGAAAGACCATACGCAAGATCATATATGTACCTGAAAGGCTGATAAACATCGTTGTGGCATAGAGATATCCCATCCCCCTGGCGGCGACGTAAGGGGTTCAACAAGAAGGGGTGTAGGCACCTACACTGTAGCCTACATATGACTGATAGCTATATAGGAAACTCTTCAGATGATAGACAGGCCCAGCCAGGCATTCTCTATGTAGTAGGTACACCCATTGGCAATCTAAATGACCTGTCCATCAGGGCAAGAGAGGTCCTTGGGCATGTATCCATCGTCGCAGCAGAGGACACCAGGAGGGCAAGGAAGCTCCTCAGCTACCTGGATATCAGGGTCAAGGTCCTGAGTTGCCACAGGCACAATGAAGAGGCCAGTTCCAAAGAGATTATAGCCTATCTCAGAGATGGAAAGGACGTAGCCCTGGTGACAGACGCAGGTACACCAGTGATTTCAGATCCAGGTGCAGGGCTGGTGAGACTTGCCAGAGACTTAGGGATCCATGTAGTCCCTGTGCCAGGTGCATCTGCCATTGTTGCGGCCCTAAGTGTGGCAGGCATGTCGGCCAATTCCTTCTTTTTTGCAGGCTTTCTCCCTCACAGGCAGGCCCAGAGGCGAGAGGCCCTCACACAACTGGCAGATATTCCAGATACAATAGTGGTCTTTGAGGCACCCCACCGTCTCCTTACCAGTCTGAAAGATATGCTGGAGGTCCTGGGTGACAGGCATATACTCCTGGCAAGGGAACTCACAAAGCTACATGAGACCACAATATCTGGCCCGATATCTGTCATTATAGAGCTGCTATCAGGGGCGTCTATCAGGGGCGAGGTTACCCTGGTGATAGAGGGGGCAGAGAAGATAAGACACAGGAGGTCCTGCTCAGACCTGGAGGCAATAGAAAAGGCACTTCAGCATCTGATCTCAGAAAAGAGCCTGTCAATAAGGGACAGCGTGGACCTCTTGATACGGCTTACTGGCATGACCAGGGCCCAGATATATCCGCTTGCCCTGAGATTAAATAGAGAGATGCAATCTGAGGATAAGTCGAAAATGGAGTAACTTCTCAATAAGTCCTGGCTATACAGTGTTCCCCCTCTCCCCTGGGGAGAGGGCAGGGTGAGGGGGCGAGAGCATGTTAGAAAAGGAGATAATAATTATGACTGGTATAGAGGCAATATCTCTAGGTATTATCCAGGGCATTACAGAATTCCTCCCTATTTCCAGCTCTGGCCATCTCATCCTGGCAGAATACTTTATGCACATCAAGAGTGCATCTATTGCATTTGATGTCACTCTCCATATAGGTACCCTGATATCAGTCCTTTTATACTTTTGGCATGACTGGATAGACATGGCAGGCTCTATAGTTCCAGGGAGAGAATCAGGAGGACGAGATAGACAGCTATTGTATTTTTTGGTGATAGGTACACTTCCAGGGGCCATCCTGGGTTATCTATTGGAGAAGGATGCCTCTACCATCTTCCGCTCTCCATGGATAGTAGCAACGACCCTCTCTGGATTTGCCATAGTCCTGTGGCTGGCAGAACGGATGACACGTCGTACCCGCAGCCTTGAAGAGCTTGGCTGGAAAGATGCCCTGGCCATAGGCATGGCCCAGGCCTTAGCCATTGTGCCAGGGGTATCAAGGAGTGGGATAACCATGACTATGGCCCTGTTTTTGGGATTTAAGAGAGAGACAGCGGCCAAATTCTCTTTTCTGCTGTCATGCCCTATAATTGCAGGGGCTGGATTCTATGAAGGCCTAAAGCTCTGGCATACTGGTCTTGGCAGTATGGGCATGGATTATCTCCAGGGCTTTATTGCCTCGGTCTTATGCGGCTATATGGTAATAGCCTTCCTGATGCGCTATCTGACTAAACATACATTTTATATCTTTGTATATTATCGTCTGATAATAGCCCTGGTGGTGGCCATGGTACTTGTATCAGGCCATTAGCTCGGATATAGGCTTCACATCTCACATGGAGGATTCAACAGGAAGTATGAACGGTCACGATGCACACAGAGAGATCGACCTGGAGGCAGTCATAAGCTTTGTCAGCGATCGAAAAAAGAGAGATGGAGGATTCGCCCAGGCCCCTGGTCTTCCACACACTATTGAAGATACATTCTATGCCATTAGTATTTTACAACAAATACAGAGGGACACCAATCTACATGAAGTAAAAGTCCTGATCTCGGCCAGTGAGACCATTGATTATCTTACAGATTCACTGAAGCAGGACTGGTACAATATAAAGCTGGCCTTTCAACTCATATATGCATGTAAGACAGCGGGTATAGGTCTAGATATATTGAGAAGGACAGTCCGAAGAGTGGCAATTGCAGATGATATATATAGTTACTATTATGGGATAAAATTATTTGAGTTAGTCCATGAAGAGTGGACCTTTCCCCTTAGAGAAACGATCTCTGTCCAGAGTGACAGATCTACATCGAGAGAGGTCTTGATGCTGACAGCCATAAAAAGGCATTACAATCTGCCAATAGATGCTGACCATCTCTCGACCTGGCTGAAAAGATGTCAGACCTGTGATGGAGGCTTTGGCTTTTATCCAGGTACGACCTCATATATTGAGAACTGCCATTACTGTCTCAAGGCCCTGTCATTAATTGGTTCCAGACCAATTGATACCCTTGGGGTCTATAATTTTATCCTCAGTTGCCAGACCAGATCTGGAGGATTTGCCAGAAAAAATAGGGGTGCTCCATTTCTGGATGCAACCTGGCACGCAATAAGCGGGCTATCAATTCTCAATGCCTGGTCATTGAGATAGAATCCAGGTCAAGGAACCGTGTCTCTTTCAGGAAGATACCTTATCTTGTTATTCCTTGCCAGTACCTGTCTCTGGTCTATGTCATCTCTGGCTATCACATCTCAGGAACAGCACAGGGTCAATCTCTGCAAAAGGATCTCAACAGGGGTGGTAAACATAACCAGTAGGGCACTTCCTCCTGACTTTTATATGGCCCCACTCCCACACAGGGGTTCGGGTTCAGGATTTATCTTGGATCGTCTTGGACACGTCTTGACCAACTATAATATCATCTGTGATATACACTCTATTGAGGTAGTCCTATCTGATGGCCGTAAGTGGCCAGCCAGTCTAGTAGGTCATGATACCAAGACAGACCTTGCAGTACTTGAGCTACAGGCCCCCCAAAGAGAGCTCAAGTCTCTATCTCCAATGCATCTGTGTACCTCAAGGCCCAGGATAGGACAGGATGTCTTTGCCCTTGGCGACCCATTTGGCACAGGGTATACGGCATCAAAGGGAATAATCACTTCCATTGGACGCACTGTCTCTACGCCTGATGGACTTGTCATCTATGACGTGATTCAGACTGACATATCCATAAACAGAGGTGATTCAGGTGGTCCACTTGTAGATTCATCTGGCAGGGTGATTGGAATAAATACCCTGATGTTTACTCCTTCGTCACAGATACCTGGCCTGGGCTTTGCTATCCCGTCAGAGACCATAAAATGGGTGGCCTCACAGCTCATCTCCAGGGGCTATGTAATACGCCCATGGCTGGGAGTAGACCTCCAGACAGTCAATCCAACCCTTGCCAGATTTCTCGATCTCTCTGTAAAAAGTGGGGCCATGGTAATAAAAGTGGTACCTGGAGGGCCGGCTGCCGAGGCAGGGATAAACGGGAGTGATAAGATACTCCGTCTGGGAAACCGCATCTACCCGATAGGGGGAGACATAATAGTAGGGATTGACGGTAAGAAGGTATGCTCAGATGTAGATGTAATCCGGATCCTGCTGACCAAAGCGCCCAGAGATGAGGTCCTGGTGTCAGTATATCGTAGGGGACGTATAAGGCGCCTAAAGGTGCGCCTTGAGAAGAGGCCTGAAGGGGTCTCAACGGCTAAAATAGATTGGAAATGATCTTGTATCCACCAAGCCAGCTACCAATTGCGCTGCCAATGCCAGGCAACAGAAATGCCAGGAATATCCTGAGCAGTCTGTTTTTCCACCAGCCGGTCAGACCAGACATGTCTTCCAGGACTGTCTCAAATTCTCTGACTACTGGGGGCCGGACAAGGGCCTGGATGAAGGCAGTGACATAGCCTGCCCCAATGACCGGTGTCAGGCTGGTTATTGGTGCCGCGACAAAGGCAGTAATAATGGTAAGCGGATGGGCAAGGGCCAACATGGCCCCAATAGAGGATGGTATGCCATTGGCCATGATCCAATAGAGGATATTCTCCTCAGCTACCTCGCTCCCCTTTCCCCAGGCAATTGCTCCAAGGGAGCCGAGGATTACTGTAGGAATGGACCAGCCCACCACCTTCCAGGTCCGGGAGACAGGGGGGATGCTATTGATTTCTTTTAATTGGGTGTGTCTGTCCTCCTGCAGGGCCCTTTTTATCCCCTCGACATGACCTGCCCCTACCACGGCCACGATCCGCCTGCCATCTACAGCCTTGATCTTTTCTGCCAGGAATGTATCTCTCTCGTCAATGAGGACCTGCTTTAGCTCCGGGAGGGCCCTGCCAAACTCCAACATGAGCTCTGAAAGCACGTCTGTCTTCTTTAATTCATTCAGTTTTTCTTCAGTGATCTCTGTCCGATCAAACAGGCCAATCAAGAGATTGGCCAGGAGATAGCCCTTTCTATAGAGAGAGGTAGTATGCCAGGCCCTCCTGAGAGTGACCCTGATATCGCGGTCGCACAGGGCTATTGGGATATTGTATTCTTTAGCGGCCTTTGTGGCCTCCAGGAGCTCAGTGCCTGGCAGCACACCCATCTGTTCCCCCAACTTTTTTTGAAAAGAGGCCAGCATCAGGTTGACCAGGAGTGTACTGAGCTGCTTTTTGCGGATAAGCTCTTTGAGGTCTAGAGACTCCCAACGCCTCTTTCTTGACAGGGCCTCATAGCGTCTGTTATCCAGTTCCACACATACGCAGTCCGGCCTCTCATGTTCAATGACTCGATAGACCAGATCGACAGACTCCTGAGAGACGTGGGCCGTGCCGACAAGGATCACTTTCCGGTCTCCTAATCGAACGATATGGACATCTGATGGATAATCTCTGTCTGAATCGCTTGAGGACATATCTATTGGAGACCAGGGCTAGAATTTGAAAGGGGAATCTGGCCTGGTTTCATAGCGGATTTCGTCAACTGGTCCCTTTTTCCCTTTTCCTGCATATAGCCTGTTTGGTGCATTAAAGACCAGACCCGGCCCTGGACCCAGGCTCTTGTATCCATGTACTACTCCAGGGGGCACCAGGACAGACAGGGGCGAGTCCTGGCCCGCATAGACTACCTGACGGATGCCATAGGTGGCAGACTCAGGCCGGTTGTCCCAGAGGATGAGCTTAAAATTACCAGGGCCTATAAAACAGAAGAGGTCAGTCTGTCCCCTGTGTGCATGTGGCCCCCTTATTACCCCAGGAAGGGTCAGAGAGGCATATGCCATACAGGGATAGGACTCGGGGTCCAGCTCGTCGTGTCGGTAGAGCTCGCACAACCAGCCCCTCTCATCCAGATACTTGGTAAATCTCCTTATATGTGCGTCAGGAATACACCCATCTTTAAACTCTTTTTGTTCCATATCTACCTTTCCCCAACAACCAAAAAATGCCTTGGCAATTCATCAAAGATATCTATATGCCTGAACCCGGAATCCATCATCTGTCTCTTGACCTGCTCAGGCAGGTATCTGATCTCCTTTGGAGGCCCTTCGGCCATATCCTCCTTTTTCCAATCCACAATAAAGATGCCTCCATTGGGTCTCAAAATTCTGTATGACTCTTCGAGTATCAGGCCTGGATTATCCAATTCATGATGGAGGTCGATCATAAAGACCAGGTCTGCGATTTCATCATCAAGTGGTATGGAGTCTCCTTCAGTCTTTACAGGGACTATATTGGGATACCTTGGGACAACGTTTTCCTCTATCCAGTTGATCATTACCTCTGATACATCACAGGCATAGACCTTTGAGGGCCTGGCATATTGGAAAAAGGCTATGCTGAAAAATGCCGTTCCCGCACCTATCTCAACAAGTATGTCTGCCTTTGCTATATCTAATCTGTCCCAGACATAATCAACAGGGATATCCTTCAATCTCTGTGGATCATTCAATATCTGCAGTCTTTTGGAATCAAATTTCTTTTTATCCATATGTCGAATCATTCATTACCACAGGCAGAGGAGCTTTCTGTTGCCTTTCATGGTCGCCTTTATCTTCTCCATGTGCCTCAGTGTGGCGATCTCCCTCTCTAGGTCACTCAACTCCAGACCGAGTCTCTCTGCCAGGGCCCCTTGCTCGATCCCACCTGTCTCTTTCAGTATGTCCAAGATATCTTCTTGCAGCCCTGTCAATGTAGAATCGTCACTACCTGTTGACTTTGCAGTATAAACGGCCCAGGGATCACAGGCCCTTGCAGGAGAGAGTATATCCATATAACAGTCTTCACACAATATCTGACCCATATATTCCATCTCGTCGCCTTTCTCGATCTGGCGTCCACACCTATCGCATTTCATTTTTTTCTCCCTCAATCATATCTCTATCTGTGAATGGTCTCCTATCATCAGTCTCAGGGCCTTGGTGCATCCCTGACCCTTAATGACCCTGGCGTGCCTCCCTATAAGGCTGTCCTCGATCCTTCCCACACCATCTACTACTGCATCCTCCAGGATGACTGCGTGCTCTATTACAGAATTCAATATGCGACTGCCATTACCTATGCTGGAAAATGGTCCTATAAAAGAGTCAACGATCTCTGCCCCTGCCCCTATGATCACCGGGCCACGCACCTCGCTCCTTATCACCCTTGCCCCCTTACAGACACAGACCCTTCCCTCTATATTGCTCTCTGCATCGATCTCTCCCAGGATATCACGTCTGGTATACTCGTCTAATACCACGGTGTTGGCAGCCAGAAAGTCATCCTTCTTTCCTGTATCCAGCCACCAGCCATTGAGGACCTCTCCCCTTACACTGCCACCCATATCTATAAGTGCCTGGATGGCATCAGTGATCTCTAGCTCACCACGCCACGATGGCCTGATACACGAGATCGCCTGGTGAATCTTGGGGCTAAAGAGATATACCCCAACAAGGGCAAGGTCTGACGGAGGGTCTCTGGGCTTTTCAATGAGCCTCTTTATCCCCCCTCTCTCGTCCAACTCAGCCACTCCAAAGGCAGTGGGGTCTGGGACGTGCTTCAGAAAGACGAGCGCATCTGCTGGTTCTGCCCTGAAGCGGTCTATGGCATCACAGATACCTGATCCCAGCAGGTTATCTCCCAGATACATGACAAAAGGGGAGCCCCCCAGAAAGGGCTGTGCTACCTTTACTGCATGTGCAAGGCCCAAGGGCCGTTCCTGCAGGATGTAGGTGATCTTAAATTGCCATCTCTTGCCATCTCTTAGATACTCCCGTACTTCCCTCTGGGTCTCTGGTGCGACTATGACACCTACCTCCTCTATACCTGCCTGCGAGAGGTGCCGCATTACATATCCCAGTATCGGCTGATTGGCGACAGGGACAAGCTGCTTTGCCATTGTATAGGTAAGAGGTCTCAGCCTCGTCCCCTTACCTCCGCTGAGGACTAATGCCTTCATCTGGGATCATTTCCTCACTATCCAAACTTTCATGCCAAGCAGTATTTCGCACCCCGGAGCATGAAAGTCAGCTCAAAGTCCAGAGGCTAAGTCAAGAAACCATATCATATCAATCTTTTGCTTTGAGCTTTCAGCCTTGAGCTATTAAAATAGGGCCTATATTTGCTTAATACTTAAAACTTAAAGCCTAAAACTATTTTTTACCCATACACCCATCAAGTTCTAAGAGCCTATCTTTCCATATATCTGTCCTGGCAGTTATACATACCTCCCTGACCTCTTCATCAATAAGATATAAGTCTATCTTAAGACCCTGCTCTAGTAAAGGCCCATCAGAGTACTCGGCCCATTCAATGACTACCAGATTTTCTCCGTTGATATAGTCTTCAAGCCCGATCTCAGTGATATCTGCATGTCTGCCAAGGCGATAGAGGTCTACATGGATCAGAGGGATGCGACCATTCAGATGCTCGTGAATTATAGTAAAGGAGGGGCTTGTTATCTCTCTAGTGTCTATCCCAAGGCCAGATGCTATGGCCTTGGTCAGATAGGTCTTGCCTGCTCCCAGATCCCCTGACAGGAGGAGGATATCTCCTGGTCTGGCTGACTCTGAAAGACACCTTCCCAGAATATTGGTATCGTCTATCCCATTGAGCAGATATCTCAGGGTCACAATATGAGCCTCTGTCTGATAAGTATAATGGCGATCAATGCAGAGGAAAGAGACAGGACCGTGAGGACTACTATATTGATCAGCCAGTCAGGCTCGATCTGGCCATAACAGAGCATACGAGACAGATCTACTGCATAGGTCAGGGGTAGGGCCATAGAGAGCCTCTGTATGGTAGGGTTCATGGCCTTTAAGGAGAAAAAGATGCCAGAGAACAGGAATAGAGGTGTTATAAAGAGCGAGGTAAAGTAATTGAAGAATTCGTAGTCACTGGCCAGGGCAGTCATTATAAGACCCAATGCCGCAAACAGGACCCCTTCGAGAAAGAGTACAGGGATGAGGGCCAGGGTCCATAGGGATGGGATTACTCCAAATAGGGGAAGACTTATGATCATTATGGAGCCTGATAGAAGGCCCTTTGTCGCCCCCCAGACTATCTCTCCAAGGGCAAGCTCTTCTACGCTCACTGGTGTCATGAGTATGGCCTCATAGGTCCTCTGTGTGGTAAGCCTGGTATATGAGCCATACATGGTCTCAAAAGAGCCACTGTACATGACGGCCGAGGCCACCAGGCCAGGGGCTATGAACTGGAGATAGGTGAGCCCTTCTATCTGTGGGATCTCTCTCCCCAGTCCATATCCCATGGCCAGGAGAAAGAGGACTGGCTGGCCCAGATTCCCTATCAGGCTGGCCACTATATACTTGCGCCACACCCGGGCATTTCTCATCCATACCTTGAAGAATAGCAGTCCCATCAGCTTTCCCTCAGTGTCCTTCCTGTCAGCTTCAGGAACAGGTCCTCCAGATTTGTAGGCCGTCTGCTGACATGGTGGTGGATAACGGCCAGGGCCTCAAGTTCACGACATGGATCACGCCTATATATAAATAGCCTGTCTGAGACCCTCTCGGTATCTACATTACATGGGGATATCTCCCTCTCCAGTCTATCGAGTTCCTCTGGGCTATCTACTATCTCAAATACCTCCACGCCAATCATATCTGTTACCATTTTTTGGGGATCTCCCTCTGCAACTACCTTTCCCTCATCCAGTATAGAGACCCTGTTTGCCAGATGGGATATATCCTCCATATAGTGGCTGGTAAGGAGCATGGTGGTCCCCTGGGACCTCAAGGTCTCAAGGCGCTCCCATATCAGGTATCTGGCCTGAGGGTCCAGACCTATAGTGGGCTCATCAAGGATGAGCAGTTCTGGTTCATTTACCAGTGCCCTTGCCAGGAGGAGCCGCCTCCTCTGACCACCTGATAGATGCTGTATTATCTCATCTTTTCGATTCTTTAAGGCAAAAAACTGGAGGAGCTTATCTGCGCGTCTCCTGGCCATAGAGTGGCCTATCCCATAATATGCGGCATAGGTGATGAGATTTTCCAATACGGTCAGGTCTGGGTCCAGGTTGTCTGCCTGGGGGACCACCCCTATCCTTAATTTTACATGCCTCAGCCGTTTTGGGATGGGTTCACCAAAGACATGGATCTCACCAGAGGTGGGCCGGACAAGCCCAAGGAGTATGTTTATAGTAGTAGTCTTTCCTGCCCCATTGGGGCCGAGTAGCCCCAGACACTCTCCTGGGTATATATTGAGATCAATGCCGCCTATTGCCTCTCTATCTCCAAATCTTTTGGTCAGGTTCTGGATCTCCACGACAGGTGTCCCTGCCCCCTCTGTATCTTTTTGGGGTATATGTGACATCATCAGCAAGTCTGTCTGTTTGCCACCATCTCTGCAGCAAGGTTGACTGCTGCCTCAAGGCTGGCACAGTCTGCCCTTCCAGTACCGGCTATATCGTATGCAGTCCCATGATCTACTGAAGTCCTGACTATTGGGAGACCTATGGTTATACCTACTCCCTCTCTGAAATGGAGGAGTTTAAACGGGATCAGGCCCTGGTCCTGGTATTGACAGACCACTGCATCAAACTCTCCATTAGCCGTCCGGTAGAACAGGCCGTCTGCAGGATAGGGCCCTGTGACCCTTATTCCCAGTCTCCTTGCCGCCTCTATTGCAGGTGCTATGACCTCTCTTTCTTCTATCCCAGACATCCCAGGCCCACCTGCATCTGGATTCAGGGCAGCCACTGCAATCTCAGGGTCTTTTATGGCAAAGTCTCTCTTTAGAGAGGAATCGGTAAGGCAGATGATCTCCAGTATCTTTTTGCTATCTATCTGGGCTGCCACATCTCTCAAGGGGCAGTGCATGGTCACAAAGGTCACCCGAAGCCTGTCACCTGCCAGCATCACTGCATATCTCTCTGTGGCAGTCATGTGGGCCAGGACCTCAGTATGCCCTGAGTATGGAATACCTGCCTGCCTGAGCCCCAGTCTGTCTATCGGAGCGGTCACAATGCCGGATAATATCCCATCCTGGCACAGTTCTACTGCCCTTACAATGTATTCAAAGGATGCCTTTCCGGTAATGGGACCTGTCTTTCCCCATGGGATATCTACAGCATCAAGCTCAGTCACTGGATATGTATAGAGCCCAGGCCTGAGAGAGGGATCGCCAGGTGACCATGGCCTGATGGGGACATCTATTCCAAGCACCTCTGATGCCCTCTTAAGTACTCCTATATCTCCTAGAACCACTGACCGCGGGGCCATAGACCATTCTGGATTAGATACAAATGCCTTTATGATGATCTCAGGACCGATCCCTGCAGGACACCCCATGGTAATGCCCAGTAGTGGACCAGGTGGATCTATGCCCGTGATCTCTGCCCCTTCGAGAGAGCTGCACACTCCAGCCAGATCTCCACTGTAGAGCCTGCCCAGCCAGAAAGATAGACAGACAAGGACTTCATCGAGCAGGGCCTTTCTGGACACATGGGCACCTATAACACTCGATATAGAACCAGCCCTTGCCCGAAGTTCCTCTGGAAAGCCCTCCTCTGGTGTATTGACATTTATACCTATGCCGATTATCCAGGCAGACCCTCCCCTGTGGTCCCCTGCCAGCTCGCAGAGTATGCCTGCTATCTTTTTGTCGCCTATATACAGGTCATTTGGCCACTTGATCTTGATAGAGATCCCCTTGGGACAATAAGATCTGGTGACAACAGACTGGATGGCCCTGGATGTGGCAATAGCACAGACAAGGGATAGCCAGGGCTCAAGGATCCCTGGCCTTGGGACAGCAAGCGAGAGATAGAGACCAGTACCAGGTGGGGATGCCCAGCTCCTACCCATTCTGCCCCTGCCCCTGGTCTGGGAATCGGCAACAAAACAGTGCCATAGCCTCCCCTTTTTCAGGAAGTCGTCTCTGGCAAGGTCATTGGTAGAGGCTGTCTCAGATATCCAGGTAATCCTTTGGATAGCAGGCATTAGCCGGCCTTCTTTGTCATAACTACCTCATCCCTCCCTACGATCTCTGTCAAAAACACATCTATACGTTCATCGGCCGAGGTCTTTACAGAGAGTCCGACAAAATCGGGCTGGATGGGAAGTTCTCTCCTGCCCCTGTCTATCAGGACGGCCAGTTGGATCTTCTTGGGTCTACCGAAGTCGATCAGGGCATCCAGGGCGGCCCTGACCGTACGTCCGGTATAGATAACATCATCTACCAATATTATACTCTTGTTATCTATAGAGAATAAGATGTCGGTCTTTTTGATTATGGGGTGCTGGCTCAGGGTACTCCAGTCATCTCTATAGAGGGTGATGTCCAGGATCCCAACAGGGATCATAACTCCCTCTATAGAGGCAATTCGCTGTTGTAGACGCTCAGCCAGGGGGACACCACCTGTCCTGATACCAATGAGCACAAGCTCTCTTACTCCCTTATTTTTCTCAATGATCTCATGAGACATCCTGGTAAGGGCCCAGTCCATCTCCCTTGCATCAAGTACAATCTTCCCCATACTATTCACTGTTATCTCCATTCTGTATATGACACTTTACTATAGCTCTGTATAGCTATATTGGGAGATTCCCAAGATATTGTATGTCCAAAGACTTTTTGTTAAATACATTGACATGTTTTGTCAATGAGTATATCCCTTGAGCCCAAATGAGACTCTGCCGTGAGAGTAGGCTATATTTCCATCTATGTATAAATAAGAGACATGGACCGTGAATAAAAGAATTAAGTGTATCCGCAACATAGGCATAATTGCCCACATAGATGCAGGGAAGACCACTCTCACTGAACGCATCCTCTACTATACTGGAAAAACACACAAGATGGGAGAGGTCCATAATGGCCAGGCCACTATGGACTGGATGCCAGAGGAACAGGAGAGAGGAATCACCATCACCTCTGCAGTTATCACCTGTTACTGGCTGGGCAGAGAAATGCATATAATTGATACCCCTGGACATGTAGACTTTACAATAGAGGTAGAGAGGTCCCTGAGGGTATTGGACGGGGCAATAGGGGTATTTTGTGCAGTAGGTGGAGTTGAGGCGCAGTCAGAGACGGTATGGCACCAGGCAGATAGGTATAAAATCCCTAAGATCGTCTTTATTAATAAGATGGATCGACTGGGGGCAGACTTCTGGGGGACTGTTGAACAGATAAGAGAGCGCCTTGGGGCCCATCCCATTGTCCTGACCCTTCCATTTGGCTCTGAGCAGTCCTTCCAGGGGGTCTTTGATGTAATAAGAGAGAAGTGGATTGTATGGGATGAATCGAGTCAGGGCAGAGAGTTCGAGGAGCGTCCTGTACCTGAAGGGCATAGAGACGAGGTCTCTGCTGCCAGAGATGAGCTGCTTGAGGCACTCTCTGAGACAGACGATAGTATAATGGAGAAATACCTGGATGAGAGGCCCATAGATGAGAGAGAGATACATGAGGCCATCAGGCGTGCCTGTATTGGGCTCCAGTATGTACCGGTATACTGTGGCTCGGCCCTCAGAAATAAAGGGGTACAGCCACTATTGGATGGCATAGCCAGGTATCTACCCAGTCCACTGGACATACCGCCTGTCACAGGCACGAGTCCTGAGACAGGAGACATTGAGGAACGACCCAGTCGAGACAGTGCACCACTTGCGGCCCTTGCCTTCAAGGTCCAGATGGATCATGGACGTAAGATGACCTATCTGCGTGTATACTCCGGGGTCTTAAAGACAGGAGATGAGGCCTGGAATACTGGGAAGAAGTGTATGGAAAGGGCCTCCAGGATCTTAGAGATGCACGCAAACAAGAGGAAGAGAATCAGTGAGGCCAGGGCAGGTAATATCGTGGCCGTTATGGGTCTCAAGTATACGGCAACAGGAGACACCCTCTGTGATCCAGACCACCCTATACTCCTTGAGCCTATTGAGACATATCATCCAGTGATCTCTGTGGCCGTTGAGCCAAAGACCATAGGAGACCAGGAAAAGATAGATATGGCCCTCAATAAGCTGTCTGAAGAAGACCCAAGCTTTCAGGTCAGATTCGATGAGGAGACAGGACAGACAGTCATTTCAGGCATGGGAGAGCTGCATCTGGAGGTCCTGGTCCATAGGCTGCTCAGAGAATTCAATGCCTCTGTGACAGTGGGCAGACCCCAGGTAGTGTATCGAGAGACCATACAGAAATCTGTGACCTTAGAGGAACGATTTGATCGGGAGATAGGTGGAGGGCGTCAGGTAGCCAGCCTGGGCCTCAGTGTCTCTCCCATAAAGGGAGAAGGGACCAATCGTGTGATCAGCCGGCTTGGACCTGAGAAACTGCCAGAAGGCTATGAGGAACTCATCCTGGAGACTCTGAGGCAGAGACTCGAAAGCGGTGTGTTAAAGGGCTTTCCCATGATAGATGTCGAAGTAGTATTGGAAGATGCCATCTTTGAGGAAGGCCTGTCTACAGATGTGGCCTTTAGGGCTGCGGCCTCTATGGGACTGACAAGGGCCTGTGAGCAGGCCGATCCAGTACTCCTTGAACCTACTATGCGTCTGGAGGTCCTGGCCCCTAAATCCTTTATAGGAGAAGTGATAGGAGACCTAAACAGCCGCCATGGGAAGATCAAAGAGATCGAGCCCAGGGGACCAGTTCAGGTAATCAAGGCGGTCGTACCGCTTTCCAAGATGTTTGGCTATTCTACTGCCCTCAGGTCTATAACCCAGGGCAGAGGTACCTTCACCATGGTATTTTCTCACTATGATCCTGTCTCTTAGGTCTATATGTAACCTTCACATCCCCCTGCAATACCTCACAGACCCTCTATCCTGGGGGAGAGGGCAGGTTAGGACAAACCATTGAGAAGTTAACTTGACCCCTTCAAAAGGCTACTGGCAAGGGACATGGATGCATGTAACAGGAGTGGTCTGAACGCTTACATCCACATATATTTTTGATTTGACAAGATATCTGAATAGTAAGATATAATTACATATAGCCTATTGGAGGTGACGAGATGGCTGTGAAAAAGACCCGAATATTAAAGTACGAGTGGCCAACCTTTGTAAAGGACTTTAATAGACAGAATCAGTTCAGGAAGGCCACGCTGAGCCTGGGTAAAAAATCAGTGATTGGAGAGCCTGGTCTGCCCCTGGTTGGTCTGTGTTATAACGAGGACAGGCGCAGGATGGAGTTCTATTTTGGAGGTATGGATCCAAAAAACCCTGCACACCTGGCCCATAGAGTAGAGGTACCCAGGGCAATCTATCTCATCAGGGATACAGAGGCCTGTAATCCAGTAAGGGGGGTGCAGATCAAGGGGGCACCAGAGGAAGACATGGCCTATGTGATCTTCCTGGATGAGGAGCCTGCAAAGTGCGAATGGACAGCTATGTTGGCATATAACCTCTATAAGATGCGGGGTACTATACACGGTGAGGACCAGAAAGACTGGTATGAGGCCGAAAGGCTCATAGAAGAGGTGGCTACACCCTTTATAGACTAGCATCTATCCAGATATAGACCATGGTCTTTTTGAGAGACAGCTTCAAGGAATCAGGTATTGCCTTTGACAAGGTAAGGGCACCAGATGAGACCCTGAAATGGATACGCAGTCGCCTTGATCAGCTCAGTATACCCATCCTTCAGGATACCAGGCGGGTAGACAGGGGACGTCTAGGGATACCGGTGTATCTGAGTAGGTATAGTCCGTCTGCAGGCCACCTGACTGGTAAATTCAGCCAGATGGGCAAGGGCGTCACCAGTGTCCAGGCCGAGACCAGTGCCGTGATGGAGCTGATAGAACGCTTCAGCCTGTTTCACTTCTTGCAAGATGGAATCCCTCATACCGGGAGGGCCACAGACCTTGATGGTGATGTATTGCCTCTGCAAGACATGCTTAAGGCCATACACGTCAAAGACCAGGAAGAAGAGAGGGCATGGGACCTGATAAGAGGCCTACCTCTTGACTGGGTAAAGGCCTACCGCCCAGTAGATGGGAGGGAGTTCTGGCTTCCCCTCTCGTGGTTTTGGCCCCTAAATAGATATAATGGTTCGGCCTCAGGGAATTCTCTGGAAGAGGCAGCAGTTCAGGCCCTCTCAGAAGTAGTTGAACGTCACGTATGTTCTGTCATTACCTATAAAGAGCTGCATACTCCGAGTATAGAACTCGATTCTATCAGAGACCCGGTCTTAAGGGGGCTCCTGGACAGATTTGAACGCCTGTCTATCCACTTAGTGCTGAAGGACTTTTCTCTTGATCTCGCCATCCCGACAGTCGGGGCCATTGCCTGGGACCCATCGACCTTTCCAGACAGGAGTGAGATAGTCTACACAGCCGGCACGGCACCTGATCCTGTCCGTGCGGCAATACGTGCCATTACAGAAGTGGCACAACTGGCAGGGGACTTTGACAGAGAAGGCAGATATATAGAGAGCGGACTCCCAAAGTTCTCTGGTCTGGACGAGGCCTCATATGTGCTGGATGGATCCAGCAGGGTCCCTATAGATGCAATGCCCAGTTGTAGCTCAAGAAATTTCAGGCTCGAGGTAGAAGGGATATGTAAGGCCCTGGCAGGAGTAGGGCTAAATGCATACCTGGTAGACATCACCCATCCAGACCTGGCTATCCCTGTAGTATATGCAGTAGTCCCTGGAAATCACTTTAGAGATCATACCAGGGGTCTGGATGTTCCCTTTCACTGTGCCCGTCTGGCAGACTCGATCAATGATCCCCAGCAGGCCCTTTCTATCCTGACTGATATTGAGGACCTCTATCCAGGACGCTTTTATGTGGCCTTCTATACTGGGCACGTATATGAGCGTCTTGGGGACTACAGAGAGGCCCTTGACTGGTATAACAGGGCACTTGACCTCAACCCTGTCGCTGAAGAACTGGCAAGCATCCATTGTCAGAAAGGGGTATGCTATAAAGAGATAGAGGACTTTCCAAGGGCAATAGATGAACTCAAACAGGCCAGAGACCTGAATCCAGGACTCAAGGAGATATACAATCTCTTGGGGTATTGTTTTTATCGTATTGGAGAACACCTCAAGGCAATAGATGCCTTTGAGCAGGCAATATCTATAGATCCTGGATCTGCTGTAGACTATGCAAATATAGCCAGCAATCTCGGAAAACTGGGCATGAACAGGGCCGCAATTAGATGGTACAAGATGGCACTTGAATTAGACCCTGGGCTCACCTGGGCCAGAGACAGGATGCAAGAACTCCAGTCCTGATATCAGAATGATTGTCTATAGATATGGGGTGTAACTCACTATAATCTAAAGCAAATTTCTCCATAAGGGACCTGCATATGAAAGGTGTGGAGGTTTCTTGACAAAAATTTTGTGTTATAGTATCTAATAATAGAATTTAGATATAAGATTATTTCTGTTATTTCTAATTGTAATTTAATTCCAAAAGGAGGACGGTATGGCAGAGGTAGAATTTGGTGGGAAAAAATATGAAGTCGATGAGGATGGGTTTCTCTTGGGAGGTATAGATGCTTGGGATCGGACATGGGTGGACTATGTAAAGACAATAGAAGGCATCGAGGAACTGACTGAAGAGCACTGGAAGGTCGTCAATGTACTTCAGGACTATTACAAGAAAAATGGCATCGCCCCTATGGTCCGTATCCTTGGTAAGACCACTGGCTTCCCATTGAAGAAGATTTATGAGCTTTTCCCATCTGGACCTGGTAAGGGGGCCTGTAAGATGGCAGGTCTCCCAAAGCCAACTGGTTGCGTGTAGAGACAGAAGCGGTATTGGTTAAAAGGCCCTTGCCGACAGCTGGGGCCTTTTTATAGTGTTGTCAAAATATATCTCATGTGTACAGGCTATCTGTAGACTATGTTCGGATAGGTCTTTTTATTCCCTGACAGTCCTTCTGTTGGCAATTTTCTGTGTCTTTTTACAGACAGCCTCAGTCTATTCGAAGTCATATCCTATATACTTTTATGATCAGATCATAAGAGACTTCTCTCCGGTCTCCTCTGTGGTCCTGGGGGTATCAGGACATTCCCTGATATTAGATACCGGGAAGGCCGACGGTGTAAATAGAGGAGACCTATTTGAGATATATGGCAGAGGTTCTCCAGTGCTTTCCAAGACCAGAGAGGTAATCGGTTATCTCAAGAGACCTATAGCTACCATACGAGTAATACGGACTGAAGATAACAGGTCTACATGCAGGGTAGTGAGCACTAAGGCCCCTTTAAGGGTTGGAGAGCCAGCTACGAGATATAGCGATATGACAGCGGCCTTTGTCTCCAGATCCAAATCTGACTCAGGGAAAAAATTACTCGGGAAATTAGAGGAACTCTTTCCAGACCTTATCTGGCTGAATCCATCTGATGTCCCCTCTGATATCCTGGACTCCAGGTCAATGAAGACCCTGGGCATTGATCTCCTCTTTGCCTTAGAGCCTGATGGCCTGAAGGTCTATGGTCCTGATCTGGGCCTCTTACATAAATATCCTGCCTTTAGGTCAGGAGGGGGCCTGCCTGGCAGAGATCTCAAAGGGGCCCTGGCAGGAAAGGCCAAGAGGTGGAAATTCAAGACAAATATAAGGGAATTCAATCTGGCCAACGCACACCTTATAGGTCGTCTTCTGGAAGATACTATCCAGATAGACATCCTCGATCTAGATGGAGATGGAAGGCCTGAGATAGTCTATCTCTTGCCATCAGCTATCTATGTCAGCCCATATAGGAATCAAGGTAGACCTGTAGGCTATAGATTTTCCGGGCCTGGGCGCCCGGTCAACTTCTCTGCATCCGGTCCTGGTGGATGGATAGCAGTAAATGTCTTGATAGATGGAGCAGGCATGCGTTCCATGCTCTTGAGATATCAACATTCCAGCCTCCGCGCTGTAGAGACCGACATTAATCTCTGGCTTGCCTTTATGGACCGAGATGGAGACAGGAGAAGAGAGTCCTTTCTGGGGCAGAGTTTTGATGTCAATGCCATGTTTGGGGCAAAGATCTATCTGATGCAGGCCAGTCAAAAGGGCATCAGTTACATAGAGCGGATAAAGGAACCAAGAGGCTTTTCTGTGATCAGGTCGATATGGTCAGATACAAATGGGGATGGCGTCCCTGAACTCTGTACAGTCGGTAGGACAGGCAAGCTCCTTGTCTATGAAAACGGGGAACTGGTTTGGTCCTCTCCAGGTCCTATCTCTCCAGGGCTGTCCAGAGACAATCTCTCAAAGCAATTGGTCTCCCTAGATATAGACAGAAATGGCCTACCAGAGCTACTCTTTTCAGAAGTGCCTGAGAGGGGGCCTTCATTGGCAGGAGACAGCCTGATGTCGCTTGGGTGGACAGCTGGAGAATATGTCCTTAAGGCAGTCACGCCGCCTGTAGGTGCACATATATGCGGTCTTGCCGAGGTCCAAGATCAGATAATTTTGGGGGTCGTATGGCAGGACCCACGGGTTGCCGGGAAAAAGGAAAGCCTCTTATATCTACTTGGGCAGTTGGGGTCAGGGCTACACTCTTGACATAAGTGTCAAGGGTGTAAAAAAGACCTCTCTATGGCCTCTATACGCCTGCGATATTCCTCTCCTGAGATCTTGGCCCCCTTGAGTCCACCTCTAAGGTTTATCTCTGCAAGATAAGTTCTCCCATCTCTAGTAACCATGAGGTCCAGGTGTGCATATGGGAATTTCCCTCGCTCCATGACCTCTTGGCAGAGCTCCTGTTGTGCAGATGAGAGTTCATATTCACCACTGTCCCCACCAAAATAGATGTTATTTCTGAAGGAGTCTGGATTATGGCGCCAATAGGCCTCTGAGTAGTCTCCTATTATTATGACCCTCACATCTGTCACGTCCTCTACCAGTGGCTGCACGACAAAGGGATAGCTCAGGGAGCCAAAACAGACATGGTTATAGACCTCCTCAATTGACAACCATACATGTATGCCTAGACCACAGTTGAGGCGATTTTGTTTGGTAACTACGGCCCCTATCCCCTCATGACCATAGATACATATATGCCTGATCATATCATAGCGGTCTCTGGCTACAAAGGTATTGGGAAGCATCCAGTCCCTGTAGACCATGGCCTGTAGACACTTTGACCTGCTGAGTTGCTGGGCAAGCGCTGGAGGAAACAGGCGGACACCACGTTCCACAAGGTCCAGAAACAGGACCTCTTCTGTGGGTTTGATGTTCAGTAATCCAATGACAGTGTCTCCTGGGCCTAGCTCTGAAAGGTGTGTTCTAAAGGATCGGTTGTCTGTAAGGACAAAAGGAGGACGTTTAGGGCTCAAGAGAGCATCTCCAGAAATCTGTAGGGGAGACTATCCGCCATAACTGATATCTCACTCTATTTTGGAAAATACCTAAGTCAACGACCAAAATAGCCTGTCAGACTGGACTCTGCCACTATATGGCCTTGAATGGCATGGAGAAAGTGTGACAGATCGACGTCCACAGGCAGATCGAGCTCTTTTACATCCAGTGCATAGAGAGTAAAGATATATGGATGCTCACCTGTCCCTGGTGGGGGTTGTGGTCCACCATAGCCTGGTTTACCAAAGGAATTGATGAGTTCTCTAGAATTCTGTGGCATGGACTTTCCAGATGCCCCTTCTTTGAGCCCTCTTACCTCTACTGGAATATTGATTACGATCCAGTGGACCCAGTTCCTGGCCACTGGGTGGACATCTACTACAGAGAGGGCCAGAGATTTAGAGCCATCAGGCGGCTTAGACCAGTTAAGAGGAGGTGAGATGTCTTTGCCTCCTACTGCTGGCCGCGTATAGAGGACAGGTATCCTGGAGCCATTTGAAAAGGCAGTAGAAGATAGAATCATAGTTGCATCCTTTGCACAGAGGTCACAGGGACCTATAAAAGAGATAAAAATCAGGGACCAGATAAATAACCTTGATGACATATCTAATAACCTTATGGCCTGACTCCCATGCAAGGCCTGTCTGCAGCCATGCATGGAGATCGGCCAAGACATCTATCTCTTAAAGACTATTTTATACTATAAATTACAACAAGACACAAGATATCTGTCACTATTTACATAGTGTTGGATCGATAGCCCCTTTCCTTACGATATGGGGTGGGGAGATGGATATGTCTAATATAGTGGATGGAGCACCCCCTGATGTAAGACCACCATCTAATATATAGTCAGGCCCTGGAGATCGCAACTGATCTAAGACCTCCCTGGCCGTACAGCCAGGGGGATGGCCAGACAGGTTTGCACTGGTTGCCGTCATGGGGTCTCCCAAGGCCCTTACCAGTGCCTGGGCCCATGGATGGCTAGAGATGCGTATTCCTACCTTTTTTGTATCTCCACAGAGTGGCCAGGGCAGTCCAGGTCTGGCAGGGAAGAGAAGAGTCAAGGGTCCTGGCCAAAAACGCCTGATCAAACTGGGTGCTATTGATGGTATCTGGCTGACCAGGAGGTCAAGTTGTGAGGGATCTGAGATAAGGACCAGGAGGGGTTTGTTTCTTGCCCGCCTCTTTATGGCATAGATCTGTTCGAGTGCATGGATATGTCTTATTGATGCCGCAAGCCCATAGCTGGTCTCACTGGGAAAGGCCACTACCCCGCCTCCCCTTATTATCTCTGTGGCCTGCTCTATCAGGATAGGATCAGGAGGAGAAAAGGCCATAGACATCAGACCCCTCAAAGTCCTCTATTGAGTGCCTCTATCTCTCTCACCTGGGCCTCTCTGTACCTTTTCAGCTTCTCTGCCAGGACTTGGTCCTGGAGCGCAAGGATCTGGAGGGCGAGCATGGCGGCATTCTTTGCCCCGGCCTTGCCTATTGCCATAGTTGCAACAGGGACACCTGAAGGCATCTGGGCCATAGAGAACAGGGAGTCGAGTCCGCTCAGGGCCGAGTTATTCATCGGTACACCTATCACGGGTAAAATGGTGTGTGCAGCCAGCGTACCGGCCAGGTGTGCAGCCATCCCGGCGCCGGCTATCAAGACCTTTATACCCCTGGCCTCTGCCTCTCTGGCATAGGATTCAGTGAGCCCTGGAGAGCGATGGGCAGACCTGATCGTCATCTCACAGGGGACCCCAAATGCATCCAGCACATCCTTACAGGTCTGCATTACCTCTCTATCACCAGGGCTCCCTATGACAATACCCACCCTGGGTGAGGTGCCTGTGACAGATCCATGTCTGAGGGCCTTTTGGCCAATATCTTTCCTATAGTACATACCTGTCCAGGAGATCTTTCCAGCTGCCTCATAGGCAAGCCCTATTGCCTTGGGGATAGTCTCTCCAAGTGCCGTCACTCCCAGGACCCTCCCCCCAGAGGTTACGAATTGATCTCCATCCCTGGCTGTTCCTGCGTGGAAGACCATTACGTCTTCCATCTCAGATACCCCTTCTAGACCATGGATGACCTTTCCTGTCTCGTATTTTCCAGGATAGCCCCTGGAGGCCAAGACCACACAGACAGCGGGCCTGGGATCCCAGACAAGCTCCACTTCATTCAGTCTCCCCTCGATGGTTGCCTCAAATATCTCCATCAGGTCTGTCTGGAGGCGCATCAGGATCGGTTGGGCCTCAGGATCGCCAAAGCGACAGTTGAATTCCAGGACCTTTGGACGGCCATGTCTGATCATCAGACCACCATAGAGTACACCCTGATAGGGCCTCCCTGCCCTGGACATGGCCTCTACCGCAGGCCTCATGATGGTCTCCATGATATTGTCAAACAAGACCCTGTCTATCACTGGGGCAGGTGAATAGGCACCCATGCCGCCGGTATTGGGTCCCCTGTCCCCATCAAATATTGGCTTGTGATCTTGTGACGTGGCAAGGGGAAGGACTGTCTTACCATCTGTTACAACCATAAAGGATGCCTCTTCTCCAGCAATAAATTCTTCTACTATCAGGCGATTGCCTGCCTCACCAAATACCTTTTTGCAGAGGATAAGCTCTATTGCCTCTTTTGCCTCCTCCAGGTTATGGGCAACGATTACTCCCTTGCCTGCTGCCAACCCATCTGCCTTTAATACCACAGGTACTCCGACTTCATCTTTGATAAAGTCAAAGGCAGATACTGGTTCAGTAAAGACCCTATAAGACCCTGTAGGGATGCCGGCCTCGGTGAGCAGGTCCTTGGTAAATACCTTGCTTGCCTCAATCCTGGCAGCCGCCCTGGAGGGTCCAAATAGCGCAAGGCCTTCTGCCCTGAACCTGTCTGCAATGCCCTGTGCCAGAGGGGCCTCAGGGCCTACTACTGTGAGGTCAATCCCTTCCCTCTTTACATAAGATATAAGGTCATCGATGTCAGAAGGCCTCAAGTGCACACAGACGGCATGTTGGGCAATACCGGCATTTCCAGGTGCACAGAATACCTCAGAGACCTCTGGACTAGATGACAGTTTCCAGCAGAGTGCATGCTCACGTCCTCCAGAGCCTATAACTAATACCTTCTTTTTGTCCATAATCTCTAACCCTCCCCTTAATCTACCTGAAAGAGTTTTTTCTTGACCCAACGCATGCCATATTTGAGCAGGGCAACTTCGTCCTGGGAGACTCTCTCTATCAGGTCTTCAGACTCCATACAGCGTTCAAGGCAGGGGCCTTCCAGGAAATATTGGCGAAAGGCATCTATATCATAGCACCCCAGATAAAAGGTATTGATCTGGTCTGCATTGAGATAGGGTATGCCTAGCTCGGTCTTTGCCTGCAAGAGCTCTCCAAAGATGTCGTTCATCTCATTATAGGGAGCAATACCCTGACTATCTATCCACTCTCTGACAGTCCACCTCTTTCCATTCTCGAATCCTTCACAGCCAGGTTCCTTAATGATATAATAAAATTCCTCTACTCCCTCTCTGTCTCTGCTTCGCAAGGCCATCCTGACAAGGGGATAAGTGCGGCATGCACCAGGTCGATCTTCATAGATCTTACATCCCTTTCCCTTTTCCAAAAATGGACAGTTGAAGTGGAACTTGTCCATCTTGAGCGATATTACAGGGAGCCCTGAGCCCTGTCCAACATATATGTTGGTATACTGTTTTATAAAATCGCCTGATTTCATGCCCAGGCGGTTCTTGATCCGGAGTATATCATAAGGCATGAGTAAGAGATTCAAGTCATAACAGCATGCAGTAAAACAGCTCCTATCTGGTCTACAGGAAAAACAAAAAGTGTCCTCATCTCTTAACTGTCTGGATCGATCAATATAGGTTTCAGGCCCCTTAGACATAGCTTATACTCCTTATCAGTAATTGCGGTTACCCTTTATACAAGTTCACTCAGGACTACATTGGCCAGGCGTCTCCCCTCTCTGGTAAGAAAGAGGTGCTGATCTTCCAGGGCAAGTAATCCCCTGGCCAGCAGTACCTTGAGCGTGTCTCCATAGTATATGATAGGGTCATATCTCCACTTCTCACTAAACTCAGGCAATGATATACCTCTTATAAGACGAAGGGCAAGGGTCACTGATTCTCTAAATCTGGCCTCTGTGTCAAGGACTTCTTGTTCCTCAATGGCCCTTCCAGTGTCTCTCACTGATTCTATATATCCAAAGATGTCCCTGATATTCCTCTCTCTGTATGGAGGCAAAAAAGATACGGCCGAACAGCCCAGACCCAGATAGGCACCATTTTCCCAATAGTTGATATTGTGTCTGCATTCCCTTCCAGGAATGGCAAAGTTTGAGATCTCATACTGTCTATATCCATTTCTGGCAAGCAAGTCCTCAGTGAGGTCTGTCATCTCAAGGACAGTCTCTTCGTCTGGAAGCACTACCTCTCCCCTGAGCACGGCCCTCTTTAGGGGTGTATCTCCCTCCACAGTGAGCTCATAACAGGATATATGATCTGGCCCCAGGGATATAGCCCCCTCAAGGTCTTTATGCCACCCTTCAACGTCCTGGCCAGGCAGGCCATAGATCAGGTCTAAACTCACTAGAGGAAAACCGACCTCACGGGCATATCTGTAGGCAGATAGGCTATCAGATACACTATGGCTCCTTCCCAGTACCTTCAGGCCCCCAGGCGAGAGAGACTGGACGCCAAGGCTGATCCTATTTACTCCAGCGGCCCTTAACTCTCTGAGCCCCCTCTCTGTTACAGACCCTGGATTGGCCTCAATGGTGACCTCTGGATGGATATCTGACCACGAAAATAGATCAAAGGTCTTCTCCAAGATAGAGACAAGCCACTCTACGGGTAACACCGTGGGGGTCCCACCGCCTATATAGAGGGTATCAAAGCAGGAGGCCTCTGCCTCCTGAGATGTGGTCTCTATCTCCCTCAAAAGGGCACCTACATACCTCTTCTGTATCTCAACAGGAAATGGACCTGAAACAAAATCGCAATAAGGACACTTTGTCTTACAAAAAGGGATATGTATATAGAGGCCTGCCATCAGGAATTTAATGGGTAGACATCTCTACCTGCAAAGTCTGGATACATCCCCTGGGTCGAGTCAAAATCTTCTGGAAAGTTGGATACAAGAAACTCCAGGAGCTCCTTTCTTATCTCGTAGGCAGTAGAGGCCTCAAGGAGTCTCTGGGCCAGAGATCTGCAGTCCTCCTGCCTGGTCTGCCGGATCATGCGTTTGATCTTTGGTATAGCAAGGCAATTCATGCTCAGTTCATCTATACCTATACCTAAGAGTACAGGTAGATACATCGCCTCTCCGGCCATCTCTCCACACATTGCTGCCTCAATGCCTGCCTCGTGGGCCGCCATTACAGTACGCTGTATCATCCTCAAGACCCCAGGATGTAGGGGCTCATAGAGATGTGCAACATATTCGTTTACTCTATCGATCGCCAGGGAATACTGGATGAGGTCATTTGTCCCTATGCTAAAAAAGTCCACTTCCCTGGCCAGGGAATCTGCCATGACTACTGCCGTAGGTACCTCTATCATGATCCCAATATTGATGCCCTCGTCAAAGGGAATGCCACCTCTCCGCAGTTCCTCTTTGGCCTGTTCTAGATGCCTCCTGACTTCCACTATCTCTGATTTTCCAGATATAAGTGGAAATAGTATCTTTACATTTCCATATGCACTGGCCCTGAGTATTGCCTTTAACTGTGCACGAAAGAGCTCAGATTCCTTTAGACATAGCCGAATTGCCCTCAGCCCGAGGGCTGGATTGATCTCATCGCCTAGAGAGACCGATGAGATAAATTTGTCTCCGCCGATATCCAGGGTACGTATAGTTGCCGGATAGGGAGACAGGCGCTCTGCCACCTCCTTATAGGTATGAAAGAGCTCTTCATCACCAGGCAGGTCCCTGTGGGCCAGATATAGGTACTCACTGCGATAGAGACCCACTCCTTCTGCACCGTGTTGTATGACAGATGGGATCTCTTCAAGGAACTCTATGTTGGCCTTGATTTTTACCCTGAAGCCATCCAGGGTCTCTGCAGGAAAGTTGCTGTGCTGGATTACTTCCAGTTGATAGCGTATATAGTGTTGCTGTTTGTCCCTGTAGACCTTTAAAAGCCTGCTGTCTGGATTTACTATCACATTACCGGCCAGGCCATCTACGATCAGAGACTCACCAGAAGCTATAGAGGACATGGCATCTCCTGTACCTACCACTGCCGGAAGCCCAAGAGACCTTCCCAGGATCGCTGTATGAGAGGTTCGGCTTCCCACATCTGTAACAAATGCCAAGACCTTTCCCTTACTCATCTGGATCGTATCGGCAGGAGACAGGTCGTGGGCCACGAGTACTACAGGCTTTTCTAACTGGCTGAAGTCCATTGACGGGTTTCCAGATAAGAGGTTTTGGATCCTGCGTACCACATACTCCAGGTCTTCAATTCTCTCTCTGATGTACTGATCTTTTATCTGGGCAAAGAGTCTTCTTACATGGTCCAATATCTTACTGAGGGCCCACTCTGCATTGATCCTTTCATCAGAGATGAGCTTTAAGGTCCTGTCATAGACCATTGGGTCCCTGAGCATCAGGAGATGGGTCTTAAAGATCCCTGAATGTCTTCTCAATTCATCGGGAATCTCTATAAGTAGCTGATTTATTTGTTTTTCTGCATCACAAACAGCCCTTACAAAACGCCTCTTTTCCTGTTCTATTTCACCCTCTCCAATCTGCTTCTTCAAGACTTTTATCTTGAGGTTATCAAACAGAAAGGCAGGCCCAATGCCAATCCCAGGTGAGGCCCCCACTCCCTTTAAGATCAATGACGCCTCTTTTTCTTGTGAGTTCATAACTAATCCAGTTCGCCAAAGCGGCTCTCTACCAAGGCCTTAAGTCTTGACACTGCCTGGTCTGCATCTGGTCCATCTGCTACGATCTTCAAGACGCTCCCATGGGGACAGGCGAGAGTCAAGACATCAAGTATGTTTTTCCCATCTACTACCTTTTTACCTTTTGTGAGCCATATATCTGAATCAAATTCATTTGCCAGTTGTGTAAAACGGAAGGCTGGACGGGCATGAAGCCCTAGCCTGTTATTTATAGTTACTGTAGCTTCATACCTCATGACTCTGGATGTAACCCTTCACATCCCCCTGTTGAACCCGGTGCAGATTAAGCCAGAGTGTCTGATAGAGATGTGAACACTTACTTACGATCTATGTACCCTGTCTAACCTCTTCTTTCTCCAGAGCCAGAACATATCCAGGCCTATCTTGGCCAGGAATATCATACAAATCCAGTGATAAGACCTTAATCCCTTTTGCAATGTGTCCTCCTTCTCATAGATTGGATAAAATATCTTATGACTCTAACCAGATACACACTCTATTGAAAATAACCTATCTATACTGCCCTTTCAATTTTTATCACATAGGATTACATAAAAATGATAAAAAAATTGAAGTAATATTACAAATAGGCTATTTTTAATAAAAGGGCAGACAATTCCATAGGATGCAGCCAGGTTTGCAGGGGCCTGCCTGTGGTAACGTAACCGTTCAACCCCTCCTGTTGAACCCGGTGCGGATTAACGGGCAGAGTGTCTGATTTTGTGCATCAAGCTATGCTGAGATTGGGATAATGGCTCTGTTCTCAGACTCGGCCCAACGGCTATCAGGCCAGTTTAGCTAGTGCTAATATGAAGAGTTCAGATACAAACAACTCAGGGCTAGAGACCCAGAAGGCTACTTTAGTCCAATCTCCTGATCAGGTCGCCCGCATTACAAGAAGGCTTTCCAATAGGGAACGGCTTCGCTCTTTTTTACAGGTCTTCAGGCGGAGTGATCAGGTATTGGTCCTAATAGTCGCTGACCCCGATGCCATGGCCAGCAGTCAGGCAATAAAGAGGCTGCTCAGCCGAAGAGTAGAAGGCGTAACAATTGCCCACATCAATAACATTAAGCGGATAAATAATCTGGCGATGAAGGATCTACTCAAGATCCCTATCCAACACCTGAAGACCACAAAACAGGATCAGTATACAAAGTTCGTGTTGGTAGATTCCCAACCGCCACATCATCCAGACCTGGCCTCTATCGAATATGACGCTGTAATAGACCATCATCCAGTCACCAGTGGATGGAAGGCCCCTTTTGTAGACATACGGCCAGAGTATGGGGCAACTGCTTCTATGCTTACAGAATACCTGAAGGCAGCCAAGATAAAACCCACAGTGGCCCTTGCCACGGCACTGTTCTATGCAATCAAGGTAGATACCCAAAATTTTACAAAAAAGACCTCTGATTCTGATGTGCTGTGTTTCCAATATCTCTTTAAGAGGATCAATCAACAGCTCTTGGACAAGATAGAGACCTCTGATATAAGACGCTCAGAGCTGAAGTATTTCAGGATTGCCCTAGAAAATATGAAGGTCAGTAAAAAGCGTATCTATGCCCATCTGGGCCGCGTAGGCAATCCAGATATCCTGGTCGTGGTCGCTGACTTTTTCACACATGTACATGATATAGGTTGGGTCATAATCTCTGGTCTCTATAGGGAAAAATTGGTAGTCATTTTCCGATGTGATGGGTACAAAAAGGATGCAGGCAAGCTGGCATCGCGAGTCTTTGGTAAGATAGGGCCGGCTGGTGGACACAGGCAGAGTGCCAGGGCAGAGATTACCTTTAAAGACCTGCCTGATACTGCAACCAGAAACTTTACTACAAATACATTACATCGTCTGATAGTAAAGTATCTCAAATAACAACTGAATTCGAGCCTTGGACTGACTTTTTAAAAGAGAGGAGCAGATCATGCCAATCTATGAGTATCGCTGTAGTGATTGTGGAAAGACCTCTTCTCATCTGGTCATCAAGAGGGATGACTTTAGCCCCTACTGTAAATATTGTGGAAGCAGGTCAGTTACCAAATTGGTCTCCAGGATAAATGTGCGTCTCTCTGAGGAGACAAGGCTGGAGAAGCTGGCAGATCCTGCTATAATGGGAGGCCTTGATGAGAACAATCCCAAGAGTATGGCAAAGTGGATGAAAAAGATGGGAGGCCTTGTGGGAGATGAACTTGGAGAGGACCTCGATCAGGTGGTAGACGAGGCCATGGAAGAGGTGGCCGACGAAACGAGGTCCAAGGATAAAAGTGATTAGATGGTAGTGCCAGAACTCAAAAGACATCTTCAGAAATCTTCATCTGAGGTTATTGAATTCCCTGCTGTTAATGTCTGGGAGTATTGATATGGTAAGCAGATGTCAAGGGTCTTAGCTATGCTCCTTGCAGGGGGAAGAGTTGGTGAACTGGGAGTCCTTACCTTCCTCAGGCCAAAGTCTATAGTACCCTTCGGAGGTCTATACAGATTTATAGACTTCCCCTTAAGTAATCTCATGCACTCAGGTATTGAGAGGGTTGGAGTCCTTAGCCAATATAGGTCTTCATCTCTGATAAGGCATATTGGGACTGGTGCCTCTTGGGACATGAGAGGTAAACACCGCAGCATTACACTCCTTCCTCCCTTTCAAGGACTGCACGCCTCAGACTGGTATATGGGCACGGCCGATGCTGTATATCAAAATCTTGACTTTATTCATGCCTATCAGCCAGACCTTGTACTGATCCTCTCTGGTGATCATATATACCATATGGATTATCGAGAGCTCATACGTTTTCACCTGGAGATGGAGGCAGATGTCACGGCCACCTTTGTCCAGGTCTTTTCTGCAGGTCTGTCCAGGTTTGGCCTGGCCCTGATAACTGGAGATGATCCAAGAGGAGGCCGCATCTTGGAATATGTAGAAAAGTCAGACCATCCCATATCTAACTGGGCCTCTATGACCATATATCTATTTAAGACACAGGTCCTGGAAGAGGTCCTGGAGGAAAATGCCAGGTCCAGTTCCCATGAATTTGGTAGGGATATATTCCCTGTCATAATAAACAGATATAATGTATATGGTTATAAATTCTATGGCTATTGGGGATATGCCCGAACGCTTGAGGAATACTGGGACGCCAATATGGACCTCTTGGGAGAATATCCCAGGATAGAACTGTCTAAATGGGGTATCTGTACCAACCTGGACCATGAGGCCATAAGAGACAAGGGCCCTGCACTTATAGGGCCTAAAGGCTCTATAGAGAACAGCAGGCTGTACAATGGTGTCAGAGTACAGGGAAAGGTGGTTCACTCCATCCTGTTTCCTGGGGTCCATATAGAGGCAGGTGCAGAGGTAAGGGACTCCATCCTGTTTTTTGATACCCAGGTAGGCCCAGGGGCCAGGCTTGAGCGTACTATAGCTGATGTCGGTGTCAGTATTGGCAGGAGGTCTGTAATCGGTGAGCATGACAGGGCATTAGCTGTAATTGGCACCCGCACACAGATACCTAGTGAGACAGTAATAGAGGCAGGTTGTAGTATCCATCCTGGAGTCAGGGCCAGTGACTTTACCCATAGATACTATAGATATGGCTCTACTATAAGTGCCCATATCCCAAGAGGTGATCTGGCCCAAAGGCTCCCTATACAGGGAGGTGAGCATCTGGAGAGAGAAAAACATGAAACCGTCAACTAAGATCTCAGAGAAATCCTTTGAAGAACTCTTGGAGGAGTCTTCACGCATCCATGGGCATCTGTGTGCTGGTCAGGTCCTTGGTGTACGTCTGGCCATGCTGGGCCTGCGTCTCCTTGGTATAGATGATCCAAAGGGCCAGGACCGCAAGTCTTTCATGGTCTATGTGGAGATTGATCGGTGTGCCACTGATGCCATCCAATCTGTTACTGGTTGTTCTCTTGGCAAACGCTCTCTAAAATGGATGGACTATGGAATAATGGCAGCGACCTTTGTCCACTTGAAGACAGGTAAGGCATATAGAATAATTGCCAGAGAGGAATCAAGAGAACTCTCAAAGAGATACTTCCCAGATATAAAAGATAAATACAGGTGTCAATTAGAGGCATATAAGGTGATGAAGGACGATGAGCTCTTTAAGGTACAGGAAGTCCGGGTAGATGTGCCTGAGTGTGATATGCCAGGAAGACCTATCAGGAGGGTGAGGTGTGAGTCCTGTGGTGACTATATACAGGACTGCCGTGAGGTGAGGAGGCATGGGAAGATTCTGTGTCGGGCCTGCGCCTATGGTGGCTATTACAGGGAGGTAAGTGTTCACAAGCCTTCCTGTTAACCGCTTATGTCGTCGGCCAGCACTGGCCAGAGGGATGTGAAGGCTACACAAGGAGCTAAAGTAATTGCTGGGTAGGGGTATTCGATGGCTCTAAAAAAGGTCTCTGTGATCAATGCAGTTGGGATGGTCGTTCCCCATGATATGACTGAGATAGTCCCAGGGAAGAAAAAGGGGCCTGCCTTCAAAAAGGGACATATCATTACAGAGGACGACATAGGCCATCTACAGAGCATGGGGAAAAATCATATCTATGTAATGGAGCTTTCAGAAGATGAAGTCCATGAAGATGAGGCAGCCCTCATCATGGCACAGGCCATAGCTGGCCCAGGTATTGGGTATGACCCTCAGCCATCTGAGGGAAAGATAAACTATCATGCAGAAATAGATGGCGTCTTTCAGGTAGATCCCCAGCAGTTGATGGCCCTTAATCTCCTTGGGGATGTAATGCTGGCCACTCGCCATGGCAACACAGCAGTCAGGCAGGGTGACCTCGTGGCAGCAGGTAGGGCCATACCACTTGTCGTGCCAAAGGCAATAGTGAATAAGGCCGTATCTATTGCCTCAGATACAGATGGGCTCATCAGGGTCCTGCCATGGAAAATCAACAGGGCAGCCATTATAGTCACTGGTAGAGAGGTATATGAGGGGCGCATAAAAGATGCATTTGGGCCAACAATAGAGAAAAAACTCAGGGACTTTGGTGTAGATATATTGTCGATCTCTATAGTCCCAGATAGTATAGGGATGATCTCGAGAGAGATAGATACTGCACTTGGGGCAGGGGCCCAGTTGATTCTGTGTACAGGGGGGATGTCTGTAGACCCGGATGACGTGACTCGCATGGCAATCAAGGAAGCAGGGGCGACTGATATAGTCTATGGGAGCCCTGTCTTACCAGGGGCCATGTTTCTAGTTGGTTATATCAACAATATACCAGTCCTGGGTGTCCCTGCCTGTGCCATATATTTCCCTGTTACAGTATTAGACTTAGTCCTTCCAAGGATATTGGTTGGAGAACACATTGATCGCACGAAGATAGCAGCCCTGGGCCATGGTGGGCTTTGCCTTTAAGGAGTATCTGTATGTTTATTATAAGTAACTTTTTGAATTCCCTTGCCGTAGTGATCCATATTGTGCTACAGCTCTACATGTGGATCCTGATTGCCAGGGCCGTTCTGTCTTGGGTCAGCCCTGATCCCTATAATCCAATAGTGAGATTCCTTTACGGTGTGACCGATCCCCTATTGTATCGGGTTCAGCGGCTACTGCCGCTTCAGTTTGGAGGTATAGACCTGAGCCCTATGGTCATCATTATTGTGATAATCTTCCTGGACAGCTTTCTTGTACGTACGCTACGGCAACTGGCAATGCAGCTCTTCTAGATAATGCAATGAATATCACCCCAAATGACATCCTGGACAAAGAATTCCATACTAAGTTTAGGGGCTACGATTCCAGTGAAGTAGACAACTTCCTTGAGAGGGTAGCTGAGGCCATGACCTCCTTGGTCAAGGAAAGAAATAGCCTGAGAGACCAGTTGGCCGCCTGTAATGCCCAGTTAGCAGATCTCAGAAAGAGGGAAGAAGATATCCATAAGGCCCTGGCCTCGGCACAGGAATTATCAGAGGACATGAAGTCGCAGGTCCAAAGGGACTCTGAGCTGATCCTTGAAAGGGCAAGGCTGGATGCAGAGCATATAGTGGCCGATGCCCATCAAGAGGTCATTGAACTGGAGGCGCGGATAAGAAATCTCAAACGTATTCAGAGAGAGACGATATTCAAGATCCGCTCTACCCTTGAGGGCTATCTGCAGCTCCTGGACGAAGAGGCCCTGCCACCAAAAGGAATCGAACAGACAATGCGCCTTACGGCCTCAGAGATAGAGAATATACAGAGAGTCCCAGGTGAACCGCCTAAAGAGACATCTACAGAGACCGAAAAGGCACCTGCCTTAGAGGGAGACACGGCCAGCTAGTAGGGGCATAGCTCCGCACAAGATCAGACACTCTGCCCGTTAATCCGCCAAGGGGCCAGCACTGGCCGGGGATGTGAACAGTCAGCCAGCCAGTGCCTCTTTTGCCTTCACCATGGAGACAATGGTCCTGTTATATGGCATCTCAATTCCGTATCTCCTTCCTATTTCTACTATCTTTCCGTTTATATAGTCTATCTCTGTCTTCTTGCCGTGGAGGATGTCTTGCAGCATAGATGACCTGTGACTCCTGGTAGGAGGGACCTTTTCTCTCCACAAGACCTCCAGATATTCATCTGGGGATTCCATGCCCAGGTCCATACCAACCGCCCCTGCAGCACGGAAGGCCTCTGAGACCATCTCTCTGATGATTTCTCTGAGATAGGGATCGTCGGCAACCTGACCATATGTGGTCTGAAATATGGCAGAAAGAGGATTTAGTGCGATATTAAAGAGGGCCTTGTGCCAGATTTGCTGCATGATGTTATCAGATGCCCTGGTAGGAATACCGGCATTGTTCATCATCTGGGCCAGGGCCTCTGCCCTTGAAGATCCACCGCCATCTATCTCTCCAATCAGTGTCTCAGATGCAATGCTCGTGACCTGGACTCTACCAGGGCCAGGCATTATCGCGCCAAATATTGCCATTGCTCCAAGCGTCCTGTCTCTGCCTGCGATACTGGCAAGTGTCTCCACATTACCAAGCCCATTCTGCACAGATATAATGATGCTATCTGCTCCTAGCATAGCAAGGGCCTCTTTTGCAGCAGTCACTGTATCAAATGCCTTGACTGTCAGAAAGACAATATCCTGATGTTCATCAGGGACAGATGTCCTGGTCGTCGATGAGGTCACCCTGTGTTCACCCCAGATACCACTGATACATAGACCACTTCTTGAGATCTCGTGCATATGTGGATACCTTCCTATCAGTGTCACACGATATCCATGTCTGGCAAGCATACCTCCTATAACAGAACCAATAGCCCCGGCGCCCATTATTGCAATCTTGGCATTACTAGATATATGCATTGATATCCTCTCTGTAGAACTGTAATTGTTCACATCCCTGGCCAAGGAGAATGTGAACGTTACGTAGAATTATCCCCGTACGAAGAAGGACCTGCTAAAAGCCCCTTAGGGGACACCTACTTTTATTTATCAGACATGCTTTCTATTTCTGTATCTTTAACATGGGGTGCCAATATTGTCACAGCGTAACTGTTCACATTTCTGAAGCGAAGGTTTTATGCGGATTATAGGCAGAGTGCCCTGATCCTGTGCATCAAGCTGCTCCTGAGACCCTGAAAAAGGCTACCGCTGGCCGGGGGATGTGAACAGTTACATTGCACCAGTCTCTGGGCTATCATGTCCCTGCTGAGGTCTACTATTGGCATCAGCTGGCTCTTGAGAAGGCCAAAAGGATATAGGCAAAGATTCTGTCTCCGCCGGGGTTTCCTGGATAATGGAGAGTAGTCTTTGAGACCGAAGCGATTAATAGAGCTGGTCCTTATATGGGACATACCCAAAATATTACAGTTAAATAACGTGGTTTTCTGTCTTGACAATGGGGGTACACTTTAATAATAACAGGTATTGATATTAAACTTGAATTCTACATAATGAACCAAATGTTGTCAAAAAGTAGAAGAATTTTGAATTTTACCCTTTAGTTAGG